>NZ_JBWKNO010000014.1:0-144351 GCF_059415605.1 Rhodoferax sp. GW821-FHT10B06
GGCCGCAGTTTGCCGCGAAATGCGCCCCTATCCCGTGCGCCTAGGCAATTTACGAAAGCAGCTGTAACCGCTTGTCCCTAAAAAGGGGGAGGTCTGCGCTGTGGCGCTTTCGTTTCCGGGCGGGCATGGGCCGCCGCCTGCGCGCAGTTCAACTACCAGGGTTTTCGCTGGCGTGCCAGCCGCGCAGGGTTCGCTGCGATGCCCAGGCCATGGTGGCGAACAGTGCTATGCCGGTCAGCGAGATCAACAGCAGGGCGGCAAACATGCGCGGGATGTTGAGCTGGAAGCCCGCCTGCAGGATCTGGTAGGCCAGGCCGCCGCCGGTGCCGCCGGTGCCGGCCACAAATTCGGCCACCACTGCGCCTATCAACGCCAGGCCGCTGGAGATGCGCAGCCCACCAAAAAAATACGGCAGGGCGCTGGGGATGCGCAGGCGGACCAGGGTCTTCCAGCGGCTGGCATGGTTCAGGCGGAAGTAGCTTTGCAGATCGGGGTCGATGCTGCGCAGGCCCAGCGTGGTGTTGCTGATGATGGGGAACAGGGCCACCAGTGTGGCGCATAACACCATGGACAACGTGGGGTCCTTTACCCAGATGATGATCAGCGGCGCAATGGCCACGATGGGCGTGACCTGCAGCAGCACGGCGTACGGGAACAGCGCGGTCTCGATGGCCTTGTTCTGCACAAACACAAACGACACCAGCACGCCCAGCACCACGGCCATCAGGAAGGACAGCAGCGTGATCTTCAGCGTCACCAGCAGGGCGCCGAACAGTACGGCGCTATCGCTCACCAGGGTCTGCAGGGTCAGGAAGGGCGACGGTATTAGGTAGGGTGGCAGCTCCAGCCCCACTACCAGACCCTCCCACAGGGCCAGCACCAGGATGCCGATGATGCCGGGGTACGCAACGCGCTGCACGTTGGCGCGCATGAGCAGGGGCGTGGGTTTCATGCGGTCTCCTCGCTGGCGCGCAGCAGGCTGTGCTGCAGCTGCTGGGCATAGCGGCTGAATTGCGGACTGACCATGAAGTCCGCCTTGCGCGGATAGGGCTCGTCGATGCGGAATTCCTCCACCACGCGGCCGGGCCGTGCCGCCATCATGACGACGCGGGTGGACAGGAACACGGCTTCGTGGATGGAGTGGGTGACGAACACCACGGTGAGCTTTTTCTTCTGCCACAGCTCCAGCAACTCGGCGTCCAGCTTGTGGCGGGTGATTTCGTCCAGCGCGCCAAAGGGCTCGTCCATCAGCAGCAGGTCGGGCTGGGTGGCCAGGCCGCGCGCGATGGACACGCGCATCTGCATGCCACCCGAAAGCGTGCGCGGCAGTGCCTGGGCAAAGCCGCTGAGGCCGACCAAAGCGAGGGCGTCGTCCACCCGCTCTTGCGCCTGGGCACGCGGCACGTCGGCCAGGTCCAGCGGCAGGCGCACATTGGTGGCCACGCTGGCCCAGGGCATCAGCGTGGGTGACTGGAATACAAAGGCCAGCTTGTGCGCGCTGCCGTGCATCTGGTCCACCGGCTTGCGCCACAGCAACAGGCGGCCATCGCTGGGCTGCAGCAGGCCGGCCACCATTTTCAGCAACGTGCTTTTGCCGCAGCCCGAGGGGCCAAGCAGGGTGACGAATTCACCCTCGGCCACGCTCAGCTGTACCGGCTGCAGGGCCCGCGTGCCGTTCGGGTAGACCATCTCGGCGGACAACACCTCGATGGCCGGGATGGCGGGCGTGGGCACGGGTGGTGGCATGTTCGTCATGGTGGGGGCGGGGGTACTGCTGCTACGCCGCTTAGGGCATGACCTTCAGGTCTTTGACGAACTCGGTGGTGTAGGCCTTGGCCAGCGGCACCTTGGCTGGGTCCAGCAGCTTGGCGCCGACCAGGAAGTCGTAGCTGGCCTTGGCGCGCGCATCGGTGATCACGCCTATGCCCAGCGTGGCCGCGTCGCCACCGGTGACCAGGCCGGTTTCCTTCAGCTTGGCCACGCTGTAGCTCAGCTGGTCATCGGTCATGTCGGGGTTTTCTTTTTTGATTAGGGCGTTGCCCAGGGCCGGGTCTTTCAGGTAGTTCTTCCAGCCTTCGGCCGAGCCTTTAACGAAGGCGGCCACGGCCTTGTTGCGGTCCTTCAGCGTCTTCTCCATGCAGGAGATGGTGGTGGAGTAAGCGGGGTAGCCAAAGTCGCTGAACAGCAGGGTGGTGGCCTTTACGCCGGCCTTCTGGATGGCATAGGGCTCGGAGGTCAAATAACCCTGCTGGGCCACGTTCTTGTCGGCCAGAAAGGGCTGGATGTTGAAGGTGTAGGGCCGTGTCTGCGCGTCAGTCAGGCCGTATTTGGCTTTGACCCAGGCCCAGTAGTCGCGGCCTGCGGTGGACGAGATCAGCAGCGTCTTGCCCTTCAGGTCTTCCATCTTTTTCACATCGTCATGGGCCACGAAGACCTGCGGGTTCTTCTGGAACATGGCGGCCACGGCCACGATGGGCACACCGCTTTCGCGGATTTGCATGACCTGGAAGTCGCTGGAGGCCATCACGCAGTCGGCCTGGCCGGCGGCCATGATCTGAATCTGGTTGACCTGCGGGCCACCCATCTTGACGGTCACGTCCAGCCCGTATTTCTTGTAGGTGCCGTCGGCAATCGCCTGGTAGAAGCCGCCGTGCTCGGCCTGGGCAAACCAGTCGGTCATGTAGATGAACTTCTCGGTGCTCTGGGCCTGGGTCAGCCCGGGGGCGCAGGCGATGCAGGCCAGGGCGGTGGCGAATAAGCGGCTTAGGGCGGGTGGGTAGGTGCGGCGTGCGAGGGACATGGGTAAGACTCCGTCGTGGCAGTGGGTTGAGAAACCGGTGCAAGCGTCATTCGCGCCAGAGACTGGACGGTTTGACCACTTGGACAAATTACGCAAAACATGTGCCAAGCCACTGCCGGTGGCGTGCTACGCCTTCTTGGCGGCTTACAGCGCCGGCAGACCGCAGCCCAATAAAACCAGGTTTACCAGCTCGTCGGCGATCTGCTCGCGCGGCAGGGCGGCGCCGGCCTCCAGCCTCAGCATCACCCGGGCCTGCACACCGTAGTCGGCATAGTGCTGGGTCATGGCCCAGATGTGCATCAGCAGCAGATGCGGGTCCATGCGGCGCATCAGGCCGCGGTCCATCCAGTGCTGGATGGCGGCGACTGCCTTGTTCGTGTCGCGCACCGCTATTGGCCAGTATTTCTCCAAATTGGTGCCACCGCTGAGCACCTCATTGGTGAACAGGCGCGACAGCTCGGGCTGGTCCAGCGCGTAATCGAGCTTGGTGCGGATGTAGTGGGCCAGGGTGTGGCGCGGGTCTTCGGTCTGGTGGTCGAAGGTGAAGGCATCGGTCCAGTTTTTTAACAGACCAAACAGCAGCTCTTCGTACAAATGCTCCTTGCCCTTGATGTAGTAGTGCAGCTGCTGCTTGGTGATGCCCGCGCGCTGGGCAATCATCTGGGTGGACACGCCTTTGAAGCCGTGCAGGCTGAACTCGGCAATCGCTGCCTCGCGGATCTGCGCCATGATTTGCGCGCGCCCGGGCCGGGTTGCGGAAGAGGGGGAGGAAGGTGGGCTCATGCGCGGATGACAGCTGTTGAAATCGGTTCGTTCAGGTGGGCCGAGTGTACGTAGGGCGCTGGCCGCAGCGGGGTCAAAATAAATGTGACTGATGAGTTTGACCAATTGGTCTGAAAGTTGCATGGCTGAGGTAAATTGCCCCCAGCCCTTGTTGTACAAAGGATGTAGACGCCCATGCCCAGCCCCACTCTGGCCACTTCTATCGCTGCTTCGTTGACGGCTTTCCTGGCCGATATTGCCGGCATCGAGCAGTCGCAGAACCCCGGCCTGCTTGGCACCAAGAGCAAGGATTACTTTTGGTACAGCCCCTTGCTTCAAGAGGCGCTGGGCGACAAGCTAGGCGAGGTCTGGGTCAAGCCTGCGAACGAGGTCGAGGTCATTCGCGTGGCCAGTGCGGCGGCGCGGCACCGCATCACGCTCACGCTGCGCGGCGGCGGCACTGGCAACTACGGCCAATGTGTGCCGCTGGAGGGTGGGGTGATTCTGGACATGACCGGGCTGAACCGTGTGCTGTCCATCCGCCCCGGCCAGGTGCAGTGCGAGGCAGGCATCCTGATCCTGGACCTGGAGCAGGCCGTGCATGCGGACCCTTGTGTGCCCGGCGGCCAGCAATTGCTGATGTACCCCAGCACGCGTGACATCGCCACCATTGGCGGCTTCATCGGCGGCGGCTACGGCGGCGTGGGCTCGGCGCGCAACGGCATCCTGAAAGACCCCGGCAACGTAACCCAGGTACGCGTGGTGACGGTGGAGGCCGAGCCCCGCGTCGTCACGCTGCAGGGCGCGGACATTCAAAAGGTGCACCACGCCTTTGGTACCAATGGCATCGTCACCACCCTCACGCTGGGCCTGCAGCCCGCCGTGGAATGGGTGCACCACATCGCCCTGTTTGAAAGCTATAGCCAGGCCCTGCGCATGGGCGTGGCCGCGACCGAAGCCCTGGCGCAGACCGTGCCGCTGGACGGCGGGCCACCCCAGGCCGATGTGCTCGACGCCTTTCTCATCACCGCGGTGGAGCGGCGCTTTGCCCCGTACTACGCCGAGGCCTTTGGCGCGCGTTTCCCGGCTGACCGGGACGCCGTGTTCTCCATGGTTCACCCCGACTACCTGGAGCGCTGGCGCGCCACGGTGGCGCAGCACGGTGGCGTGGAAACCATGGCCCTGACCGAAGAGGCGCTGACCGCGCAGAAGCTGATACCGGCATTTGAATGCGGCTGGAACCACACCACGCTGATGGCCTTGCGGCACGACCGCAGCTGGACCAATCTGCAAACCGTCCACGCCTGGCCGCTGGATGTGGCGTTGATCGAGCGCCAGATGCAGCACTGGGACAACGAGGTGCTGATGCACCACGAGTTTGGCCGCGACCGCCACGGCCCTGTGGTGTTCGGCCTGCCGCTGGTGGCCTACTTTGACCGCGAACGGCTGTACGAAATCATTGCCGAATTCGAGGCCGATGGCTGTGCGGTGTTTGACAACCATGTCTACACCATCGAAGACGGCGGCATGAAGGTCATCGACACGGCGCAGATCGATTTCAAGAAAGAAGCCGACCCGCATGGCCTGATGAACCCCGGCAAGACCCGTGGCTGGACACCCGACATGGCGCGGGCCTGAGTACGTGTTAAATCGACAAAAGGGAATGTCTCTATGCAGCTGAAGTCAGCGTTCTGGGCCGATTTGACGACCCGCGATTTCGCGCACATCCAGGCCTCGGCCGATGTGGGTTCCGTGGTGGCGGTGCTGCCGGTGGCTGCCATTGAGCAGCACGGCCCGCACCTGCCGGTGAGCGTGGACACCACCATTGTGGACAGCGTGATCGCCGCCGCCGTGCCCCAGCTGCCCGCCGATCTGCCCGTGTTGTTCTTGCCCACCCAGCAGGTCGGCAAGAGCAATGAGCACCAGGCTTTTCCGGGCACGCTGACCTTGGGCGTGGAGACGCTGATCCGCGTCTGGATGGAGCTGGGCGACTGCGTGGCGCGCACCGGCATCCGCAAGCTGGTGCTGTTCAACTCGCACGGCGGTCAGATCACGGTGATGGACATCGTGGCGCGCGACCTGCGCGTGCGCCACGGCATGCAGGTGTTCAGCAGCAACTGGTTCAGTCTGCCGCTGCCGGCCGAGGTGGAGTCGCTGTTCAGCCCCGAGGAGCACCGCTTCGGCATCCACGCTGGCGACATGGAAACCTCCATGCTGCTGGCCACCCGCCCCGAATACGTGGACATGGCGCAAGCGCGCGACTTTGTCTCCAGCGCCCAGCAGCGCGCGCGTGATTACCCGCTGGTGGGCGATGGCCGCAGCGCCAAGCTGGCCTGGCAGATCCAGGACTACAACCCCATGGGCGCCGCCGGCAACGCCACGCTGGCCACGGCCGACAAGGGCTTGCGCGTGATCGAGGCCGCCGCCCAGCAGCTAGTGCGCATGCTGCAAGAAGTTTCCAGCCTGCCGCTGGACACCTTGCGCCCACAGCACGGCCTGCCGCTGTAGCCGTATGCAGCTCCACAGCCTTGCCATCCCTCTGTGCCTGCGCGGCTTCGCGTCCGACGCGCCCGCCGACCAGGCTTTTGATATCAGCCTGCAGGGCGCTGTGGTGGCTGCGATCACCCCGGTGGCCGGCCCGCCCCAGGGCATGTTGCTCAGCGCCTGCGTTGATGCCCATGTGCACCTGGATAAGAACTACGCGGTCGAGTCCGTAGGCGGCGCCGAGGGCGACCTGATGACCGCCATTACCCGCATGGGCCGCTTCATGGCAGACGAGGGTGTGGCCACGCTGCAGCCGCGCATGGAGCGTGCCCTGCAGGAGGCCTATGCCTGCGGTACCCGTGCCATGCGCACGCACCTGAACTGGGAGCAGGCCGCAGCGCCTGCCGCCTTGCCGGTGTTCGCCCAAGTGCAGGCTGCCTGGCGTGGCCGCGTTGATCTGCAATGGGTGTCGCTGACCCCGCTGGACTTGTTTGCCGACGCCGCCACGGGCGATGCCATCGCCCAGTCCGTACGTACAGGCGGTGGCGTGCTGGGAGCTTTTGTCTACCGCAATGCCGACTTGCAAGCCAAGCTGCAGCGCGTGTTCACGCTGGCCCGGCAATACGGATTGGCGCTGGACTTCCATGTGGACGAAGGCCTGGACGCAGACGCCACCGGCTTGCACAGCATTGCGCAGCTCACGCTGGACTACGGTCTGCAGGGCCGGGTGGTGTGCGGCCATGTGTGTTCCTTGTCCGCCCAGCCCGTGGCCCAGGCGCAGGACACGCTCGCTCTGTGCGCCCAGGCCTGCATCCACATAGTGGCCCTGCCCACCACCAATCTGTACCTGCAAGGCGCCTGGGACGGCACGCCGGTGGAGCGTGGAATTACAAGGTTAAAAGAGGCTGTGGCGCACGGAATACCTGCGTGCATAGCTACAGATAACGTAGCAGACGCGTTTTACCCCTATGGCAGCTACGACATGCTGGACAGCTTTGCCCTGGGCGTGCAGATGGCCCACCTGGCGCCGGCGCAGGACTGGCTGGCCAGCATCACCACCCACCCGGCTGCGGCATTGGGCCTGGCCTGGGACGGCCGCATCGCCCCTGGCTGCCCGGCCGACCTGGTGGTGCTGGCCGCGCGCAGCGGCTACGAGCTGCTGACCCCGCGCGCGCGCCAGCGCACGGTGCTGCGTGGCGGGCAGGCGCTGGGCGGCTAAGGTTTTTTTCTTACCGGGTACTGGCCACCTGCCTGGCGATGGGCTGGTACCCGGTTTCTTCACCGCCTCGCCAGGCCTGGCCTGGGCCCCAGCTTGCTGGCCCAGCGTGAATGGTTATCTTGCCGTGCGCACCTTGGTTGTCCATTGCCACCCCAATCCGCAGAGCTTCAACACGGCTCTGTTCCATACCACCTGCCAGGCGCTGAGCGAGGCCGGTCACGAAATGCGCCGTACCGACCTGTATGCCGAGAACTTCCAGCCCGTCATGAGCTGCGAGGAGCGCGTGGCCTATCTGGATAACACCGGCCTGCTGCAGGCGCGGGTGGCCCAGCATGTGGACAACATCCGCTGGGCTGAGCACCTGGTGTTCGTCTTCCCTACCTGGTTTTACGGCCCGCCGGCCATGCTCAAGGGCTGGTTGGAGCGTGTCTGGCTGCCGGGCGTGGCCTTTTTGCCGGCCAAGTCCAAGGGGCTGCCGGCCCAGGCCGGCATGCGCCACATCCGCCGGCTGACGGTGGTGACCACCAGCGGCTCGCCACGCTGGTGGTTGTTCGCCATTGGCAACCCCGGGCGGCGCCTGTTTCTGCGCGGCCTGCGCGCCACCTTTGCCCTGCGCTGTCGCACCACCTGGCTGCAGATGTACAACATGAACCACGTCACTCGCGAGGACTGCAGCCGCTTTCTGCAGCGGGTGGCGCATACCTTGAGAGCCATGCCATGAGCAACACCTCTACATCCAGCCAACCCATAGGCCAGCCGCTGGCCAACTATGCCGCCTGCAAACGCGTGGGTGATTTCATCTTCATGAGCGGCGTGATCGCGGTGGACCCGGTGGCGCGCAAGGTGGTGTCCAGCTATGCCGACGTGCCGCCCGCCGTACGGGCCCAGCTGGGCGAAACCGGCCAGATGTCGGTGGACATTTTCGAGGCGCCCATCCTGACGCAGAGCTGGTTTGTGCTGGAGCGCATCCGCCAGCTGATCGAGGCCGAGGGCGGCCAGATGTCCGACGTATTCAAGCTGGTGCAGTACTTCCGCGACCTGCGCGACTACCCCCGCTACAACCGCGTGCGCAGCCAGTTTTTCACCGAGCCGCCGGTTAGCACCGTGGTGGAGGTGTCGCGCTTTTTGCCCAGCGACGCGGTGCTGGTGGAGGTGGAGGCCACGGCCTATTTGCCGCAGAAAAAATAATGAAAATAATGGCGTTTACGCACATCCCAGCTGCGCAGGTGGCTATTTAATTTATAGCTATTTGGCTGCTCTTGACCGCCGGGATGCGGGGCATCCTCCTACGGGCATGCACTTGTATGGCTGACGTACATCGGCCGCCAACAGGTCCAAGATGGACTCCATGGGCCGAGTCGGTCCTATGTGTTCCATTTCCCTAAGGAGTCAAGTATGCAAACCACATCCGATATCGATCAAGCCGTGGTTTCCACGCTCAACGAGCTGTTGGAGACTTGTCGCGACGGTGAATACGGCTTTAACGCCTGTGCCAGTCGCACGTCCAACCCCGAGCTGAAAGCCATTTTTGAGCAGCGTTCCAAGGAGTGCACGTCGGCGGCGCTGGAGCTGTATGCGCAGGTGCTGGACCTCGGCGGCACGCCGGAAGAAGGCGGTACCGCCGGTGGTGCCGTGCAGCGCGGCTGGGCGGCTGTGCGTGGCCTGCTCAGCGGTAACAGCGACTACGCGATCCTCGATGAATGCGAACGCGGCGAGGACATGGCCCTGGCGCACTACCGTAAGGCGATGAAGCACGTGCTGCCGAACGACGTGCGCGTACTGGTTGAGCGCCAGATGAGGGGTACCCAGGCAAACCACGACCAGATCAAGGCCCTGCGCGACCAGTACAAGGAACGCGCCTAAGTCAGTTCAGGTTTTAGTGGACAGTGACTGCACAGCCGCCACACCGCTGCGCACCGCGCCCTCTAGCGTTGCGGGGTAAGGCCCGTCCACATAGTCACCGCAGGCGTCCAGACCAGGCGCAATGTGTTGCGCCGGGCGTTGCAGACCGGGCGTGCAGGCAAAGGTGGCACGTTTTTCCACCACGGTGCGCAGGGGGCGCAGATCGCGCAGACCCAGCTGCGCCTTGCCCTGGGCGATGACCGCATCCTCCAGCGCTTGCCGGTCGCCCTGGCTGGCGCTGGCCACAAAGGCCAGCAGGCCGGCCGGGCCGCCAAGCTGGCCGCGGTCAAACACAAACTGGGCAGGGTTTGAAGCATCGCCGCGCAGCGACAGCATGGGTTGGGCCAGCCGCGTGCCGCTATGGGCGTAGACGGTGGCTATCGCCTCAAACTGCAGGGCCTGGGTGTGTTGCAGCCAGGCATCGGCCGCTGTACCCGCGATACCGCTGGCCGCGACCAGGCGTGCGGCCTCCCAGGGTGGGCAAGCCAGCAGCAGGTGGTCGAAGGCGGCGCCATCCACCCACCATTGGCTGCCTTCGGGGGCAATGTGGTGCACGCGCTGCCCGGTTTTAACGCTGGCGCCATGCCGCTGCAGCCAGTCCACGGCGGGCAGGGGGAACAGGGCGCCCAGGTCCACCCGGGGCAGCAGCAGGTTCGATCCACCCGGTGCGCCAAACAGCGAATCCTTGATCACCCGCAGAAACACCTGGCCGCTGGATTGCGCTGCCGGGGTGTTGAGCGCGGCCACGCACAACGGCTCGATCAGCTCGGCCGTGACGCGCGGTGTGAGTGGTGCGCACAGATCGGCCACCGACTGTTCTGCCCGGCAGCGGAAGCCGGTTAACTGCCAGCCCACGGCGGTACGCAGCAGAGTTGCCTTGTCGGCCCAGCCCCAGCCGCGTGCGCACAGGATGCCCGCCATGGCGTCGAAGGGCGCGGGCAGGCTGGGCAGGCGCAGGCCCTGGCCGTCGGGGAACAGCAGGGTCAGCGGCAGGCGCAGCAGGGCGGCGTTTGCATCCACGCCCACGGTCTGCATCAGCCGCAGGGTCTCGGCGTAAGCTCCAATGAGGATGTGCTGGCCATTGTCCAGGCCGTCCGGGTTTTCTGTGTCAAACAGGGCTCTAGCGCGCCCACCCAGTGCGCGAGATGCTTCGAAAACTGTAGCGTGGTGGCCCGCTTGGGTGGCGGTGACGGCGGCGGCCAAGCCTGCCCAGCCTGCGCCGACGATGGCGATCTTCACAGTCTAAAAGTCGGTAAAAGCTGCGCCTGGCCCATTCGCGAGATACCGCAGAACCGGCTTTGCCGGGCTGCTGGTATCGCCCCCTGCAAGGGGGTTGGAGGCCACACGCAGTGGGCAAGCCTGGGGGTGTTCATAGACTCATAATTTGTTGAGCGCCTGGACTTTCCACGCCAGCCATAGCTTGCGCAGCGGCGTCAGGCTGACGCGCTGGTGCAGTACCTGGAAGTTGTCGGCCTCGATCTCGCGCAGCAGGGTGCGGTAGATGCTGGCCATCATCAGGCCGGGCTTTTGGGCGCGGCGGTCGGCGGCGGGCAGCATGGCGAAGGCCTGTTCGTACAGGCCGTGGGCGCGTTCGGCCTGGAAGCGCATCAGGGCGACGAAGCGCTCGGAATAGGTGCGCTTGAGGATTTCATGCGCCTTTACGTCGAACTGCTGCAGCTCGTTCACCGGCAGGTAGATGCGGCCCATGAGGGCGTCTTCGCCTACGTCGCGGATGATGTTGGTCATCTGGAAGGCCAGGCCCAGGGTGTGGGCGTACTGGGTGGTAGCGGGGTCGGTCTGGCCAAATATTTGCGCCGACACCTCACCCACCACGCCGGCCACCAGGTGGCAGTAGCGCTGCAGGCCGGGGAAGTCCAGGTAGCGGGTCTGCTCCAGGTCCATCTGGCAGCCATCGATGATGGCGTGCAGATGGCGCGGTTCGATCTTGAACTCGGCCGCCAGCGGCATCAGGGCCTGCATCACCGGGTGGGTGGGTTTGCCGGCAAAGGCGCTGCTCACTTCGGTCTGCCACCAGGCCAGCTTGGTGGCGGCGACGCCGGGGTCGGTGGTTTCGTCCACCACATCATCCACCTCGCGGCAGAAGGCATAGAAAGCGGTGATGGCGGCCCGCCGCTGCTTGGGCAGGAACAGGAAGGCGTAATAAAAACTGCTGCCGGACGAGGCGGCTTTTTCTTGGACGTATTGCTCGGGGGTCATAAATTGGGGCTCACCCCCAGGCTGCGCACTTCGTGTCTTCGCCAACCCCCCTCGCATCGGTTTGAGAAATCGATGCGAAGTGCTGGGGGCGATACCAGCAGCCCGGCACAGCCGGTTTTGCGGTATCTCTGGAAGCAGGTATATCGTGCGCGGCGTGGGATTGGTGTTTAGTTGTTTGTATTGTTACATCCAAAGCGCACGCCAGAGCATCAGCGGCACGTCCCAGCCGCTGACTTTTGGCCGTATATGGCGGGTGGCGAAACCCAGGGCCTCGATTTTGTCCAGGATGCGCAGGCCGCCTTGCACCACCAGGCGCAGCTCCCAGCCGGCACGGCCAGGCACGCGGTGCACCAGCGGGGCGCCGCTGGCCATCAGCGCGCGGGCCCAGGCCACGTTTTCGGCGGTCAGGGCGGTGAGCGCGGGGCTTTGCGGGTTTTGCTGCAGGGCTTGCGCGTCCACGCCGTGGTGTAGGCTGCGGTCTTGCGGCAGGTAGTAGCGGCCGCGCGGCAGGTCCAGGCTCAGGTCCTGCCAGAAGTTGATCAGCTGCAGGGCGTTGCAGATGGCATCGCTGTGCTGCAAGGAGGTGGCATCGTTCACACCATACAGATGCAGCAGCAGGCGGCCTACCGGGGCGGCGGAGCGCTGGCAGTAGTCCAGCAGTTCGGCGCGGTCGGCGTAGCCGGCCTGGTCGCGGGTCTTGATGACGTCCTGGGTGAAGGCGCTGAGCAGGTCGGCTAGAAGCTGCTCGGGCAGGGCGAATTGCGCCATGGCGGCTTGCAGCGGTACAAACACCCGCTGCCAGCGTGGCGAGGGTGCGCGGCCCGCGGCCACGGCGGCCAGATCGGCGCGGTAGGCGGCCAGGTCGTCCAGGCGCTGCGGTGGCGGGGCCGTGCCTTCATCGGCAATGTCGTCGGCGGTGCGGGCGAACCAGTAGATCGCCGCGATGGGCGGGCGCAGCCGGGCTGGGCACAGGATGGACGCTACGGGGAAGTTTTCGTAGTGGCTGGTGGTTTGTGGGGTAGCATTTTGGGATGGGTCTAGGGCTTTCACGGCCCGGATTGTCGCTTGACATGCTGGCCCCATTCCCATAAATTACTAACCAGTCAGTCAGTAATTCAATCCCCCCGCAGTTTTCAGTAGGTTTGTTATGCCCCAGCATTCTTCTTCGTCGCATGTTTTGCGTCCGTCGTTCCGCATGGGCGCCATCTGGGTCGCTGCGGCCCTGCTGGTGGCTGCTTGCTCCAAGCCCCAGTCGGCGCCCGAGCCGGTGCGCGCCGTCAAGGTGATGACGGTGGCGCTGGGTGACATGGGGGCCCAGTTTGAATTCGCGGGCGAGGTGCGGCCGCAGGTGGAGTCGGTGCTGGGCTTTCGGGTGGCGGGCAAGATCCTCCAGCGCCAGGCCGAGCTGGGCCAGCGCGTAAAAGTGGGCCAGGTGCTGGCCCAGTTGGACCCGCAGGATTACAAGCTGGCGGCCGATGCCGCCCGCGCCCAGGTGGCTGCGGCCACCACCAACCGCGACCTGGCCAATGCCGACTACAAGCGCTACAAGGAGCTGAAGGACCAGAACTTCATCAGCAGCGCCGAGCTGGAGCGGCGCGACAGCACGCTCAAGGCTGCCCAGGCCCAGGTGGAGCAGGCCCAGGCGCAGCTCTCTTCCCAGGGCAACCAGGCGGCCTACACCCGCCTGGTGTCGGATGTGGCTGGCGTGGTGACAGCGGTGTCTGCCGAGCCCGGCCAAGTGGTGGCCGGCGGCGCGCCGGTGCTGAAGGTGGCCAGGGACGGTGCGCGTGACGTAGTGTTCTCGGTGCCGGAGGACCGGGTAGCCAGCGTCAAGCTGGGCTCGGCCGTGGAGGTGCGGGTCTGGTCCTCAGACACCAAGCTGGCCGGTACGGTGCGTGAGGTGGCGGCCAGTGCCGATCCGGCGACCCGGACCTTCCTGGTCAAGGTGGCGATCGATGCGCAGACGGCGCCGCCCCTGGGTACCACGGTATCGGTGGTGCTGGCATCGCTGACCCGCGGTGGCGTGCCGGTGATCAAGCTGCCCACCAGCGCCCTCAAGCAGGAAGCCAATGGCAGCACGGCGGTCTGGGTGCTGGATACCGCCAGCATGACGGTGAAGTCGCAGCCCGTGGTGGTGGCCACGGCCGACGGTAACGAGGTGGTGCTGGCCAGCGGCCTGGCGCCGGGCATGCAGGTGGTGACGGCCGGTGTGCATGTGCTGGCCCCGGGGCAGAAGGTTTCGGTTTATGTGCCAAAAGAGCCTGTAGCGCAGGATATACGTGCGCAAGCAGCTATGAATTCTGCAGCAAGTGCAGCTCCTGCGGCCCTGTCGGCTTCAGCGGCCAAGTGAGTTTTTAGATGACACAAGCCGACAATTCCACTCCGGCCAAGCCGGGCTTTAATCTTTCCAAATGGGCGCTGGAGCACGCGGCGCTGACCCGCTACCTGATGGTGGTGCTGATGGTGTTGGGCTTTGCCTCCTATTTCCAGCTGGGGCAGGATGAGGACCCGCCTTTTACTTTCCGTGCAATGGTGGTGCGCACCTATTGGCCCGGGGCGACGACCCAGCAGGTGGCCGAGCAGGTGACAGACAAGTTGGAGCGCACCCTGCAGGGGGTGCCGTATGCCGACAAGATTCGCAGCTATTCCAAGCCGGGCGAGTCGCAGATCATCTTTTATGTGAAGGAGGCAATCCGCGGCAATGACGTCACCAACAGCTGGTACGTCGTGCGCAAGATGATCGGCGACATGCGTTACACCTTGCCGCCCGGTGTGCAGGGGCCGTTTTTCAATGACGATTTTGGTGACGTGTATGGCGTGATTTACGCGCTGGAGTCGGATGGCTTCAGTAGCGCCGAGGTGAAGGATTTTGCCGACGATGTGCGCCAGCAACTGCTGCGCGTACCGGACGTGGCCAAGGTGGATCTCTTCGGTGTGCAGGATGAGAAGGTTTACATCGAGATATCCCAAAAGCGCCTGGCCCAGCTGGGGCTGGATTTGAACCAGGTGCTGGCCCAGCTGGGCCAGCAGAACGCGGTGGAGAGCGCCGGCACGGTACAGACCCCACTGGACGTGGTGCAGGTGCGCGTGGCCGGGCAGTTTGCATCGTTGGACCAGTTACGCGCCATGCCTATCCGGCCGGCCGTGGCGTCCGGTCGCCAGTTCCGCCTGGGGGATCTTGCCGATGTCCGTCGTGGCTATATAGATCCGCCGAGCGTCAAGGTGCGCCACCAGGGCAAGGAGGTGATTACCGTGGGTGTGTCCATGGCCAAGGGTGGGGACATCATTGCCATGGGCAAGGCCTTGGACCTTGCCGTCAAGAAGATTGGTGCAAATTTGCCCGCTGGCGTGTTGCTGGCCCAGGTGCAGGACCAACCCAAGACGGTGAGCACTTCGGTCAACGAGTTCATCCACGTATTGGTCGAAGCCGTGGTGATCGTGCTGGCGGTCAGCTTCATCAGCCTGGGCCTGCACAAGCGTCCTGGCAGCCACCCATTCTGGCGTAGCTACACCCTGGACATACGGCCAGGCTTGGTGGTGGCCATCACCATTCCGCTGGTGCTGGGCGTGACCTTTCTGGGCATGTGGTACTGGGGAATCGGTCTGCACAAGATTTCGCTGGGCTCGCTGATCATTGCGCTGGGTCTGCTGGTGGACGACGCCATCATTGCCGTGGAGATGATGGTGCGCAAGATGGAGGAGGGCTACGACAAGGTGCGCGCGGCCACCTTCGCGTACGAGATTACCGCCATGCCCATGCTGACAGGCACGTTGATCACGGCGGCCGGCTTTTTGCCCATTGGCATCGCCAAGTCCACCACGGGTGAATACACCTTTGCCATTTTTGCCGTGACCGTGCTGGCTTTGCTGATCAGCTGGGTGGTGTCGGTGTACTTCGTGCCCTACCTGGGGGTGTTGCTGCTCAAGGCCCCGCCGCACGTTCAAGCTGCGCAGTCGGGTGAGGAGCCTGTCGTTCATGAAACGTTCAACTCGCCCTTCTACAACCGTTTTCGTCGCCTGGTGCATTGGTGCGTGCTGCACCGCTGGCTCACGATCGCGGCCACCCTGCTGATTTTTGCCCTGGGTATTGTGGGCATGGGGCGGGTGCAACAGCAGTTCTTTCCGGATTCCAGCCGGCCGGAGATATTGATCGACATCTGGTTCCCCGAGGGCACTTCTTTCGCGGCCAACGAGGCGACCACCAAGCGCCTGGAAGCCCGTTTACTTAAGGAGCCGGGTGTGAGCACGGTGACCGAATGGGTCGGTTCGGGCTTGCCGCGCTTCTTCTTGCCGCTGGACCAGATATTTCCCCAGACGAACGTGACGCAGTTCCTTCTTATGTCCAAGGACCTGCAGCAGCGCGAAATTCTGCGCGCCAAGCTGCCGGCTTTGCTGGCCGCCGAATTCCCGGAAGTCCGGGGCCGCACCAAGCTTTTGTCCACCGGCCCACCGGTGTCCTATCCGGTGCAGTTCCGAGTTGTCGGTGCCGACCCCAAGGTTTTGCGCTTGCGCGCGGACGAGGTCAAGGCGGTGATGCGCGAGAGCGCCAATACGCGCGGAGTGAATGACAACTGGAATGAGTCGGTCAAGGTCATGCGTTTGCAGATCGACCAGACCAAGGCTTTGGCGCTGGGTGTGAGCAGCCAGTCCATTGCGCAGGCAGCCAAGACCATTCTGAGCGGCACCACGGTCGGGCAGTTCCGTGAGGGCGACAAGCTGATCGACATTGTCATGCGCCAGCCCTTGGACGAGCGCAGCGTCATCACCGATATTGGCAATGCTTATTTGCCCACGGCGACGGGTCAATCCGTCCCCTTGCTACAGGTGGCCCAGCCCGTGTTCGATTGGGAGCCGGGTGTGATGTGGCGTGAAAACCGCGACTTCGCTATCACGGTGCAGGCAGATATTCCCGAGGGATTGCAGGGTGCCACGGTCACCAACGAGCTGCTGCCGGCATTGAAAAAGCTGGAAGCACAATGGGCGGCCAAGGGCTTGACTGCCTACCGCATTGAGGTGGCAGGTGCAGTGGAGGAGAGTAGCAAGGGCTCGGATTCCATCGTGGCGGGCGTCCCTGTCATGCTGTTTTTGACGTTTACCTTGCTCATGCTGCAACTGCAGAGCTTCAGCCGGGCCATGCTGGTGTTTTTGACCGGTCCGCTGGGCATTGCCGGCGTGGCGGGTGCGCTGCTGGCGCTGGGACGTCCTTTTGGCTTCGTGGCCTTGTTGGGCGTGATCGCGTTGATGGGCATGATCCAGCGAAATTCGGTGATTTTGATCGACCAGATTGAGCATGAGCGGGCCCGTGGCGTGCCGACCTGGGATGCTATCGTCGAGTCCGCCGTGGGGCGTCTGCGGCCGATTGTGCTGACCGCCGCAGCGGCCGTGCTGGCCATGATTCCGTTATCGCGCTCGGTGTTCTGGGGCCCCATGGCGGTCGCCATCATGGGCGGGTTGATTGTGGCAACGGTGCTGACTCTGCTGTCTTTGCCTGCCATGTATGCCGCCTGGTTCCGGGTGAAGCGCCCAGCAAGCCACGAAGGCCGCCCTTGAACCGCCCAACGGCGGTTTCCGGGGCACGCTAAAAATCGGGTTTGAAGCGCGCTAAAATAGAGGGCTGACCGATTTCCAGCAGACGGTTTTATGCGATGCGCTATTGGGTGCCTTGTTTAGTCGTCTGTTTAGTTCTGTATTTGCGCGGGTGGCGAAATTGGTAGACGCACCAGGTTTAGGTCCTGACGCCAGCAATGGTGTGGGGGTTCGAGTCCCCCCCCGCGCACCACACTTTTTTATACGAGACCCTGATGGCAGTTACTGTTGAAACCCTTGAAAAGCTGGAACGTAAGATTACGTTGTCCCTGCCAGTGGAAGTGATCCAGAACGAAGTGGCTACCCGTCTCAAGAAGATGGCGCGCACTGTCAAGATGGACGGTTTCCGTCCAGGCAAAGTGCCCATGAACGTGGTGGCGCAGCGCTATGGTTATTCCGTGCATTACGAAGTGATGAACGACAAGGTGGGCGAGGCTTTTGCTGTTGCTGCCAATGAAGCCAAGTTGCGTGTGGCCGGCCAGCCCCGTATCAGTGAAAACGAACAATCCCCCGAAGGTCAAATGGCTTTTGACGCCATCTTCGAAGTGTTCCCCGAAGTCAAGATCGGTGATCTGGCAACGGCCCAGGTGGAAAAGATTTCCGCCGTTGTGGACGACGGCGCGATCGACAAGACGGTTGAAATTCTGCGCAAACAGCGCCGCACCTTCGCACAGCGCGCGGCCGATGCCCCCGCTGAAGATGGTGACCGCGTGACTGTTGACTTCGAAGGCAAGATCGATGGCGAAACTTTCCAGGGCGGCAAGGCTGAAGCCTTCCAATTCCTGGTTGGCGAAGGCCAGATGCTGAAGGAATTCGAAGACGCCGTGCGTGGCATGAAGTCCGGTGAAAGCCGTACTTTCCCTCTGGCATTCCCTGCCGACTACCATGGCAAGGACGTGGCTGGCAAGCAAGCTGACTTCATGGTTACGGTCAACAAGATCGAAGCTGCCCACCTGCCAGAAGTGAATGAGGCTTTGGCCAAGTCGCTGGGCATCGCCGACGCCACCGTCGAAGGTCTGCGTGCCGATATCCGCAAGAACCTCGAGCGCGAAGTCAAATTCCGCGTGCTGGCGCGCAACAAGCAAGCCGTGATGGATGCGCTGATTGCCAAGGCTGAACTCGATCTGCCAAACGCCAGCGTGCAGTCGGAACTGAACCGCATGGTGGAGTCCGCACGTGCTGACCTGAAGCAACGCGGCATCAAGGACGCTGACAAGGCGCCGATCCCTGATGACGTGTTCCGTCCCCAGGCGGAGCGTCGCGTGCGTCTGGGCCTGGTGGTTGCAGAACTAGTTCGCAGCAATGCTCTGCAAGCCACGACGGAACAAATCAAGGCCCATATCGAAGAGCTGGCTTCCAGCTACGAGAAGCCAGCCGATGTCGTGCGTTGGTACTACAGCGACAACCAGCGTCTGGCCGAAGTCGAAGCCATCGTGATTGAAAGCAATGTGACCGACTTCGTTCTGGGCAAGGCCCAGGTCGTTGACAAGGCCGTTGCATTTGACGAGCTGATGGGTCAGAACTAGTCTGCTGCCGGATTTGGTACAAAGAGGGCTTGTGTTTCTGGCGCAAGCCCTTATTTATTTGTGATGGCTCTTCAATAAGGTAAATACACCATGTTCATCCGTAATAGCACACAAGAAATTCAAGGCCTTGGCATGGTGCCCATGGTCATCGAGCAGTCGGGGCGTGGTGAACGTTCGTACGATATTTATTCGCGCCTGCTCAAGGAGCGCGTGATTTTCCTGGTCGGCCCGGTCAATGACCAGACCGCCAATCTGGTGGTGGCGCAGCTGCTGTTCCTGGAAAGTGAAAATCCCGACAAGGACATCTCGTTCTACATCAACTCGCCTGGCGGTTCCGTGACGGCTGGTATGGCGATTTACGACACCATGCAGTTCATCAAGCCTGATGTGTCCACTTTGTGCGTGGGTATGGCTGCCAGTATGGGCGCGTTCTTGCTGGCGGCTGGTGCCAAGGGTAAGCGTTTCTCCTTGCCAAATTCGCGTGTGATGATCCATCAACCTTCGGGCGGCGCGCAAGGTCAGGCCACTGATATCGAAATTCATGCGCGTGACATCTTGAAAACCCGGGACCAGTTGAACCGCATCCTGGCGGAGCGCACCGGTCAGCCCATCGAGAAGATCGAGCGCGACACGGAGCGCGACTACTTCATGTTTGCCGATGAAGCCAAGACCTATGGCTTGGTGGACGAGGTGATCAGCAAGCGGCCCTGAGCGTAAAACAAGAGGCTTTGCGGCCCCTAACGGCGTTTTCTGGAAAGGAAAGCGCCGTTTTTATTTGGTTATCATTCAGCAACGACTGAAAAGGCATTTCTCCATGGCCGAAAAAAAAGGCTCCTCCAGCGAAAAAACTCTGTACTGCTCCTTCTGTGGCAAAAGCCAGCATGAAGTCAAGAAGCTGATCGCAGGACCGTCGGTATTCATTTGTGACGAATGTATCGACCTGTGCAACGACATCATTCGTGATGAGCTGCCCGCCGGGACCGAGTCTCGCGAGGCCGGAGCTGCGCTGCCTACGCCGCTGGATATCAAGAACAACCTTGATAACTATGTCATTGGCCAGAATGTTGCCAAGCGGACTTTGGCTGTGGCGGTCTACAACCATTACAAGCGCCTGCGCCACAAGGAAAGTGCCAAGAAGGACGATGTCGAGCTGGCCAAGAGCAATATTCTCCTGATCGGCCCCACGGGTTCCGGGAAGACCTTGCTGGCGCAAACATTGGCGCGCATGCTGGATGTGCCGTTTGTGATGGCGGACGCGACTACGCTGACGGAGGCCGGCTATGTGGGTGAAGACGTGGAAAACATCGTGGCCAAGCTGCTGCAAAGCTGCAACTACGAAGTTGAGCGTGCCCAGCGCGGCATTGTGTATATCGACGAAATCGACAAGATTTCGCGCAAATCGGACAACCCTTCCATTACCCGGGATGTGTCTGGCGAAGGCGTGCAGCAGGCCTTGCTGAAGCTTATCGAAGGCACGATGGCCAGCGTGCCACCGCAGGGTGGGCGCAAACACCCTAACCAGGATTTTTTGCAGGTCGATACGACCAATATTCTGTTTATTCTGGGTGGCGCTTTCTCTGGACTTGAAAAAGTCATTGGTAACCGCACCGAATCCTCGGGTATTGGCTTTGGCGCTACTGTCAAAAGCAAGGAGCAACGCAGCCTGACCGAGGTGTTTCGCGAGGTGGAGCCGGAGGATTTGATCAAGTTCGGTTTGATTCCCGAACTGGTCGGGCGTATGCCTGTGGTGGCCACCCTGGCGGAACTAAGTGAAGACGCGCTGGTTCAGATCCTGACGGAGCCCAAGAACGCCTTGGTGAAGCAATACAGCAAGTTGCTGGCCATGGAGGGTGTGGATTTGGAAATTCGCCCATCTGCCTTGAAAGCCATTGCCAAGAAGGCTCTGGCGCGCAAGACGGGGGCGCGTGGTTTGCGCTCGATACTGGAGCAGTCGCTCATCGATACGATGTTTGATTTGCCCACCAACCACAATGTGGACAAGGTTGTTGTGGATGAATCCACAATTGACGAGAACAAGCCGCCGCTCCTGGTGTACCGCGAAGCCGCTAAGAAGGCCTGAGACGAAGTGTTGCGTCCTGGGTGGATGCATCTTTTCTGCCCTGCTGCGGTTTAGGCGGCGAGGGTGGCTTGAAAACTGCCGCTAGAAGTCCATATTCAACAGGTTACATAAAGGATCTTCATGTCCGGACACATTTCCCTACCTGCCGAGCCGATCGACTTGCCCTTGCTGCCTTTGCGCGACGTGGTGGTCTTCCCTCATATGGTGATCCCTCTCTTTGTTGGGCGTCCCAAAAGTATCAAGGCGCTGGAAGCTGCGATGGAGGCCGAACGCCGCATCATGCTGGTGGCGCAGAAGGCTGCAGCGAAAGATGAGCCTTCTGTAGCTGACATGTTTGATGTGGGTTGCATTTCCACAATCTTGCAGATGCTGAAGCTTCCTGATGGCACGGTGAAAGTGCTGGTGGAAGGTCAGCAGCGTGCGACGGTAAATCGTATTGAAGATGGCGAGTCACATTTTGTGGCCAGCATCACGCCGGTGGTTGCGTCGGCGGTTGCACACAAAACGACGGAGATCGAGGCATTGCGCCGTGCTGTGATGCAGCAGTTCGACCAGTACGTCAAGCTCAATAAGAAGATTCCACCCGAAATTCTGACGTCCATTTCCAGCATTGATGATCCAGGCCGTCTGGCGGACACCATTGCTGCGCATTTGCCGCTCAAGTTGGATAGCAAGCAGGTTGTGTTGGATTTGTCCGACGTGCGCGAACGTTTGGAAAACCTGTATGGTCAGCTTGAGCGTGAAGTGGATATTCTGAACGTTGACAAGAAGATCCGTGGCCGCGTCAAGCGTCAGATGGAGAAGAACCAACGCGACTTCTATTTGAATGAGCAGGTCAAGGCCATTCAAAAGGAGCTAGGCGAAGGGGAAGAGGGCGCAGACATCGACGAGATCGAAAAGAAGATCAAGCTGGCGAAAATGCCCAAGGAGGCATTGAAGAAGGCTGAGAGCGAGCTGAAAAAGCTTAAGCTGATGTCTCCCATGTCGGCTGAAGCGACGGTGGTGCGTAACTACATTGATGTGCTGACCGCTTTACCTTGGAGCAAGAAGACCAAGATCAAGCACGATTTGCGTAATGCTGAAGAGGTATTGAACGAAGACCACTTCGGGCTGGACAAGGTCAAGGACCGCATCCTGGAATATTTAGCAGTGCAACAGCGCGTGGACAAGGTCAAGGCTCCGATCTTGTGCTTGGTTGGCCCTCCGGGTGTGGGTAAGACATCTTTGGGGCAATCGATCGCCAAGGCGACAGGGCGAAAATATGTGCGAATGGCCTTGGGCGGCATGCGTGATGAAGCGGAGATTCGCGGTCATCGGCGCACCTATATCGGGGCACTGCCTGGTAAGGTTTTGCAAAGCCTGAACAAGATTGGCACGCGCAACCCGCTGTTTTTACTGGACGAAATCGACAAGCTGGGGACAGACTTCAGGGGTGATCCGTCCAGCGCCTTGCTCGAAGTGCTGGATCCGGAGCAAAACCATACCTTCGGCGATCACTATGTAGAGGTGGATTTCGATTTGAGCGATGTAATGTTTGTCGCAACGTCGAATTCCATGAATATTCCTTCGGCCTTGCTGGATCGTATGGAAGTCATCCGTCTTGCCGGATACACGGAAGACGAGAAGACGAATATTGCCGTCAAGTACCTGTTGCCCAAGCAGTTGAAGAACAATGGTTTGAAGGAAGAGGAGCTATTGCTTACGCCAGATGCCGTTCGTGACATCGTGCGTTATTACACCCGTGAAGCAGGCGTGCGTTCATTGGAACGCGAACTCTCCAAGATTTGCCGCAAGGTCGTCAAGGGGCTTCTGCTCAAGCAAATGACTGCGCAGGTCAAGGTGACGGCGGACAACCTGAATGAGTACCTGGGTGTGCAAAAGTACACCTATGGCCGTGCTGAAGAAAAGAACCAGATCGGTCAGGTCGTCGGCTTGGCGTGGACCGAGGTAGGTGGCGATTTGCTGACCATTGAAGCCGCCATCATGCCGGGCAAGGGCGTAATCACCCGTACCGGTTCGCTGGGCGATGTGATGAAAGAGTCGGTGGAGGCCGCTCGTACCGTGGTGCGTAGCCGGTCGAAGCGCCTGGGTATCAAGGATGAGGTGTTCGAGAAGAAGGATATCCATATCCATGTGCCTGATGGCGCAACGCCCAAGGATGGCCCTAGTGCGGGAGCTGCAATGACGACGGCTTTTGTGTCTGCATTGACGGGCATCCCGGTCCGTGGCGACGTTGCCATGACCGGTGAAATTACCTTGCGTGGCGAGGTTACTGCCATCGGAGGCCTGAAGGAAAAGCTGTTGGCTGCGCTGCGTGGTGGCATCAAGACGGTGTTAATTCCCGAGGAAAACGCCAAAGACTTGCAAGACATTCCGGCTAACGTAAAGAATGGGCTGGAGATCGTTCCCGTTAAATGGATTGACCAGGTTCTGGAGCTAGCATTGGAGCGCATGCCCCAGGCTTTGCCGGATGAGGAACCCGTGGCCGTGGCTCCTGCGCTGGAAGCTGCCGTAACACCTGTGGTGCCGGTCAAGCACTAGACCGTTCAAGGCTGGCGGAGGCCCAGGTTTCCGCCAGTTTTGCACTTTCAAAGCGTGTGCCAATGCACGCTTAAAAAGCGGTTTTTGCGTTTTCAGGGATAATCGGGGTTTGCCCACGTCGCGTGGGTGCAATTTGCTATTGTTTGAATAGCTACTTACCTCTGGATTTGATGAGCGATACCCCCCTGGATTCTTTCTCGCAACTGCAGCTTGCAGAACCCTTGTCGCGTGCCGTGGCCGACATGGGCTATACCTCGATGACGCCGATTCAGGCGCAAGCCATTCCCGTGGTTTTGCAGGGGCGCGATGTAATGGGAGCAGCCCAAACCGGAACCGGTAAAACGGCGGCGTTTTCGTTGCCCTTGCTGCAGCGCATGCTGAAGCATGAAAACCCGTCTACTTCGCCAGCACGCCATCCTGTGCGGGCCTTGGTTTTGCTGCCTACGCGCGAGCTGGCTGACCAGGTTGCCCAGGCCGTAAAGTCTTACGCCAAATACACGAATCTGCGTAGTGCGGTGGTGTTTGGTGGCATGGACATGAAGCCGCAGACACTGGAATTGAAAAAAGGCGTTGAAATTCTGGTTGCGACTCCTGGCCGTTTGCTCGACCATATCGAGGCCAAGAATGCGGTTCTGAACCAGGTGGAATACGTGGTGCTGGACGAAGCCGACCGTATGCTGGATATCGGCTTCCTGCCGGATCTGCAGCGTATCCTGAGCTATCTGCCCAAGCAGCGCACCACCTTGTTGTTTTCGGCAACGTTTTCTTCTGAAATTAAGCGTCTGGCCAGCAGTTATCTGCAAGACCCGGTCACTATCGAAGTGGCCCGCTCCAACGCCACAGCGTCGACTGTTGAGCAGCATTTCTACAGCATCAACGCAGACGACAAGCGCCGTGCCTTACACCAGGTGCTCAAAACCCGCGGTATGAAGCAGGCCTTTGTATTTGTGAACAGCAAGCTAGGCTGCGCCCGACTGGCCCGTTCGCTGGAAAAGGAAGGCTTGAAAACTGCTGCCTTGCATGGCGACAAGAGCCAGGACGAGCGTCTGAAAGCCTTGGACTCCTTCAAGAAGGGTGAAGTCGATTTGCTGGTATGCACCGATGTGGCTGCACGCGGCCTGGACATCAAGGATGTGCCCGCTGTGTTCAACTTCGACGTGCCTTTCAATGCCGAAGATTATGTGCACCGTATCGGCCGCACTGGTCGGGCAGGTGCTTCGGGGCTGGCGGTGAGCTTTGTGTCTGGCAGCGATGCCCGCTTGGTGGCCGACATCGAAAAGCTGGTCAAGACCAAGATTGAACTCGAAGCTATCGAGTTTGAAGAAGACATCCCCAAGATCCGCGTGCAGGGCCGCATCAACGATGGCCGCCGTGCTTGGGGTGGCGATGATCCACGAGACGTGATGGATACGCCCCGTCCGGCGCCGCGTGCTCCCCGCCAGGCGGGAGCCCCACGAGATCCATTCTTTGACCGCCCATATGAGCAAACCGCTGCTAGCGAGGCTGCACCCTCCTGGGAGGCAGCGGCTAAGCATGCGACCGTGCGGGGTATTTCGGCCAATATCAAGCCCAAGCGTAAAGTCGCCGCCTTGTTCAAGGCGATAGACAACTCTGTGTCGGCCTGAGTCTGCTTTCTTAGGTGCCAGGGCGCTGCGTCTGCTCGCAGCGTACCTGTATCAGTTGGTTGTCTGCCGCAGTGTTGCCTAGCTTCAGCGCACTCAGGCATCCTCCCCAAACGCAGCCCGTATCCAGCGACAGCACGTCGCTGCGGTCCAACCAGCCCAGCGTGGACCAATGGCCAAAAGCAACCGTAGTGCTCGCTGTGCGCCGTCCTGGCACATCGAACCAGGGCATATAGCCGGCCGGCGCCCCGCCCGCGCCTTCTTTGCTTTCAAATTCCATCTGACCGTCCGCAGAGCAAAACCGCAGCCGCGTCAGCGCATTCACGATGACGCGCAGTCGGTCCGCGCCTTGCAGGTCATCGCTCCACTGGGCGGGCGTGTTGCCGTACATCTGGCCTAAAAATGCTACCAACTCCGGGCCGCGTAAAACGGCTTCTACCTCGGATGCCAAAGCTAGGGTTTGTTCAGCGCTCCATCCAGGCAGCACGCCGGCGTGCACCATCAGGATTTCCTGCCCTTGTAGGCGCTCCAGTATTGCGAGGCGCTGGTGGCGGATCCAGTCGAGCAACGCGGGCCTGTCTGGCGCTTCAAGAATGCCCTGCAGGGTGTCCTGGCGGTGCGCGGGGCGTATGCCATGGGCTGCAGCCAGTAAATGCAGATCATGGTTGCCCAGCAGGCAGCGTGCAGCATCGCCGTAGCCCATCAGGCGCCGCAGCACCTGGGCCGAAGCGGGACCCCGGTTCACCAGATCGCCCAGCAGGTAAACGGTATCGCGGCTGGGTGAGAAATCCAGCGTGTCCAGCAAGCGTTGCAATGGGGCGTCGCAGCCCTGGATGTCGCCAATTAAATAAATTGCCACGTGTTTTGAAGCGATTTCATGGGTCGCGCATAGCCTGTGCTTTTGACGGCATCTTTCTTTGCTTCAAGAGCCGTCAGTTCTATTGCAAGGGTCAAGAAGTTCACGTCTTTCACAGTCGCAAGTATATGGGTGTGGACTGTATCCTGTTAACCCAGCACCCCATGCCGATCCACTCCAACAAGGTCCAGTTGGTCGGGCTCCATCTGCGCATCCGCCGCATGGGCAATATGGCCTTGGCCGTCGTCTACGAGTGGGACAGCTACTGAAAAAAGCTGTTTCACTGGTTGACGTTGTGGCTCGGTATCGGTGATTGGCTGCAAGTGCCGTTATTCCTGTTTTGCTGCTGGTCAGGGTTTGCCCTGTCGTTGCTCTGTGCGAGTTTCGTTTCCGGTGTCATTAAAAAGAATGACGTCTGCAAATAAGACTTGTTCATGATGCCTGTTTGCGAGGTTTGCCGCTTTGCTTATGGCTAGTATCTGTAGCGAAATGTTAACCAAGGCGGCTCTATGCTCAGATTTTTTGGGGTGGTTTTGCTCTGTCTGAGTAGCCAGTCGTTCGCGGCGACGATTTACCTCTGCGAGGGTTATAGCGGCGGCAAATTTTGGTCCTCGGTGCACTGTCGGGAAAAGCAGGCGTTGATCGATCGCATGGAGACTGTGCCGGACGGCCTGCCATTTGATCAACAGGTCAACATGGCAAGCCAGCAAAGAGATAAGGCGCAGCAGTTGTACCAAGCCCCGCAGCAACAGCCCAGCGTGCAGCAGCAAAGCCAGTCGTCATCTACCGACAACAAGGCTACTTGCGCGGACTTGAACGGGCGTATCGCCAATTTGGATTCCATGGCAAGGCAGCCGCAAACCGGCCAGACCCAAGATTGGATTACAGCTGAGCGTAGGCGGTTACGGGATATTCAGTTTCGGTTGCGGTGTTAGCGAGTTTTGCTTGGGAGCTTAGTGATGGGAATTGAGGACAGAGACTATTACCGGGAGGACTACGCAAAGAAGCATGGGATGCGGTATGACGCAAAGCTCGTGCGTTACTTTCCTAAGTTGTTTAGACGCGATAGGTTTCGTTCATCGATCCCGGATTCTGGCCCGCCTGATCTACCGGGTGCTAATTGGCATTGGGCAACGAAGGTGTTGTTTTGGTTGGCTTTGGTTGCAGTGCTTTTTGTTGTTTTTCGTGTTGTTGAGCGTAAGCAAATTGAAGCGAAGCGACAAAAGGTTGATGAGGCCAATACGCAGATTCAGAGGGCGCGGCAGGCTCAGCCTGAGAAGCCTACGGTAGATTTTTTCAAGTAGGGGAGTGTGATGCTTGTTGGATATGCGCGTGTGTCTACGAATGAGCAGGAAACAAATTTGCAGATTGATGCCCTGGCGCGTGCTGGTGTTCAGAAAATCTATTCTGAGAAAACCAGTTCCGTGGGCGCTAGGCCGCAGCTGCACCTTGCCATGGAGGAAATGCAAAAAGGTGATGTGCTGGTGGTCTACAAGATGGACCGGGTATCCCGCAGTATGAAAGATTTGCTGAGCATCGTTGACCGTTTAAACGCTCTTGGCTTGGGTCTGCGTAGCGTGACAGAGCCGGTCGATACGACGTCGTCTTTCGGTCAACTGAGCATGCACATGCTCGGTGCTTTCGCCCAGTTTGAGCGCTCTGTGATCCGTGAGCGTGCAATAGCGGGGCAGGTAGCCGCTAGACACCGGGGTGTTACTTGGGGTGGAAGTCCTCGGGCCATCAGCCAGGAAGATGCGCTAGAACTTGTGGCGTTGAAAGATACCGGCTTGTTCGGCCCCAAGCTCCTAGCTGAAATATTCGGTGTGTCGGTGTCTACCGTTTGGTACACCTACTGGACCCACCGCAAGCCGGATGCAAAAAAGCTGCGCCATCGTGGCTGTCCTGTGATTGGGCGCTATATATGACGTTGCGCCGGTGTGTCTTGATTTTTTAAGATGTAGTCGCTTTGATGTAGTCATCAATTTGGCCGTTGTGTTGTGTTGGTCTGTACTACAGCGGGCATGTGTTGCACGTATCATGTAGTTGGCTTTTCAATGGGTGGCTTTATCGAAATTTTGCTGTCTAGTTGAGTTGGTAGCCATGTTTTTCATCACCTTAGAGCAATAGTTCAGGTTCAATGCAACGTTTAAACATGGCTACTTCCGTTAACATGGAAAAGCTCTATCTACTAGCGATTTAACCTTTTTCCATGTCAACTCAAAAAAAGAAAATGCAATCCGCCAGTGCGGTGAGCAACGTGCGCAACAGTGAAGGGATTGTCGTTCCTGTGAAGGTGGTAAAGCTTTTGTCTACCGAAGGCGATGCGCCAAACACGACCCGCTTACAGTATGAAATTGATGTCACGCAAGCTCCGAGTCCTGCCCTGAAGTTTGTTTGCGATGCTGCGGAAGTGGTCTTTCGGGATGGTGAAGTTCGTTTTTATTTGACTCAGCTTAAGCTCAATTCCTCTTTGAATGCTCGTGCTTTGGTGGTTATTCACATGGCCGAAGAGAATTTCTTGATGTTTTCACGATCAGTTGTTTTGGATTCGAAGACTGTTAAAAATGTATTTGCTCCTTTAATGCCAGTCGAAGAACCAAATGAAACGCGTGCCTTTGAAGCGACGTATGTGCGAGCGCATGGAACTGCTGCAGGTGCAGTTATGGATTTCATTTATACGTCTGGACTCGCTCTGTCTAAAATGGAAGAGGGTCAGACGCACATAGCTGTTGATCCGGTAATAAGGGTTCAGATGGTTTTCCCGTTGTTTAGTTCTTTCTTGCAGTATTGCAAAGATATTACAGTTGCGCGTTTCGGGGAGGCGGTGTGAGCGTATTTGGACAAGACCCTATTTTTGAGCGGGTAGCAATAGTTCCCTCTCCTTTCGAACTGCAGTCATATGACGCTAGTCCGAAGAATCGGAGTATTGGCGCTGCAGTAAAAGGTACAAGAGATTTATTATTGCGGTTGTTGCGTCGTGGTGGATACATCGCGGTATGGGCTGCAGTTTCCACTACTTCAATTAGTTCGTTTGCTAAGACTGATTTTGTTGGTACGAGTGTTGGTACGCTTCAGTCTATCAATTTGGTTAATACGGTATCGTCGGATTATTTTCGTAGTGCTATTCGTTTGGGGCCGCAGCCTTTGCAGATGCTTCGCGAGCAAGGTCCAAATGGAATGTCGCACGCATTACCTGCCTTTGAATTATCTAGGAATTTTGAAGTATCTGGAGCTTCAATTGGCCGATATGTGGCTAATATGCAATCTTATTCTGAGGTTTTGAAGTCTGAATCTGTTGCTGTGCCCTCGCAAAAAGAAAGGGTTTTCGAAATTTCCAGTGCCCTTGAAAAAGATTTGTCATTGGAAAGTTGGAATTATCAGAGTGATGATGAGAGCGTGGTGATCGAAAGTGGGGATCCCCGAAACTCACTAACTTTTGTTCTAAATGATAAAGAAACTGTTGCGATGTATGCAGTTGTGTTGCCCGATGGAAATATAAATGTTGCTACCTCAATATTGGGTGTTAATCCAACGATAGATTCCATTGTTGAGATAGGCCGGAAATATATCGCTGCTATCGCATGAAGGTCGCTTCCTCGCAAATTGTGGGGCGCCGGTTTCAAGATACTCCTAAACATATAATGATGTGTGGTGATACTATCGCCATGCAGTTTGGGGCATTTTTTGATACGCGGCCAAGTCCCTTGTCTATTGATGTGCTTTGGAACTCTACTCCGCAACCAAAGTTGAGTGCTATCAAGGCCAAATTAATTGCTGCTAATCAAGTTTGTGTGCTTGATAATTATCCGTTGAAGGGGTGGTCAGCATTTTCAGTTCAGGAGGTGGTGTCTAAGATTTCATTCTCAATAGATTATATTGAACATAGTCAAACTTCGACTAATGATTATCATGCGCACATTGTTGTTTTGAGCTTTCTTTCGCTTGAGGCTGGGGATGTAAATATTAAGCACAAGGCTTTAATATTGGCTAAGGCTTTGGCAACTTTTGTGAATTCACCGACGGAAACGGCTCGTGTAATTTTTGCTGAATGAGTCGGTGTTGGCTTGGGTGTATTTGGGTGGTTTTATTTTTCAATAGAGAATCTATTGAATTTTCGCCTGTACATGCACTAAGTTCTTCTATGGTTGAAGATTTTTGTGCTTTGTCTTGGAATAAATGTTATTCCCATACGTTCGCATGATCGCTGTGGCTAGCTTGTATATCCTGATCAGTAAATCTAGGCGATATTTTTAAATGTGATAGAGCATTTGAATGCATCTTCAGGTTTAGGGCGTTGCTGCGATTGAATGTAGCTATTAAATACGAACCTTTTGTGTCGTAATTAAGCGTACCTGTTTCTATTTCGTTATTGCTTGCGGATCGGCGACGTTGGGCGCGCATGCTGACAGAGTTGCTCGTGTTAAAGCCAGATTCGTGAAAAATGCTGCAAGAGCATCGATGAAGTAAAGTGCCATCTCCTCATTCTCACATCTGATCCATGGATTTATTGCTGATCGTGCTGTTGACCTTGCTCAACGGCGTTTTTTCTATGTCTGAATTGGCCTTGGCGTCCAGCCGCAAGGCACGTCTGGCGGCGATGGCCGAGGCGGGGGACAAGGGAGCGCAGGCTGCGCTGGATTTGTTGGACAACCCCACGCAATTTCTGTCTTCGGTACAGGTCGGCATCACATCGATCGGCATGGTCAACGGTATTTTGGGTGAGGCCGCGTTCAGCGATGGCGTGTCGGCCTGGATCCAGCACTGGGGTGTGGCGGCACGAGCGGCGGATGTGTCTGCCACGGTGATTGTGGTGACGGTGATTACCTTTGTGACCATCGTGTTTGGTGAGTTGGTGCCCAAGCGCATTGGCCAGCTACATCCTGAACTGGTGGCGCGCTATGTGTCGCGGCCTATGGCGTGGGTGGCTACGGCTGCCAAGCCGTTTGTGCGTTTGCTGTCCTTCAGCACCCAGGCCGTGTTAAAGCTGTTGCGCATCGACAACGCAGCGGGCCGGTCCGTGACTGAGGAGGAAATCGTTGCCAGCCTGGAAGAGGGCGTGGATGCCGGCGTGATCGAAGAGCATGAGCATCTGATGGTGCAGAACGTGTTTCGCCTGGACGAGCGGCCGTTGACATCCCTGATGGTGCCGCGTACCGACGTGGAGTGGTTGGAAGCCACCCACAGCGTGGCGCAATGCCTGCAGATGGCCAGCAGTGGTGGCGACAAGGGGGCGCACTCCTGGTACCCGGTGTGCCGTGGTTCGTTGGACGATGTGGTGGGTGTGATCAGCGTGGCCCGTCTGCTGGAGCTGGGCGCCGACCAGGCCGGCCCGGTGGAGCCGCATGTGCTGCCTGCAGCTTTTCTACCCGAAACCCTGAGTGGCATGGAACTGCTGGAGCAGTTCCGCGCCAAGTCGGGCCGCATGGTGTTCGTGGTGGATGAATACGGTGTGGTGCAGGGCTTGATGACTCCGCGTGACCTGTTGGAAGCCATCACCGGTGAGCTGCAGCCCGGTGCGCAGGCCGATGCCTGGGCCACGCAGCGCGAAGATGGCTCCTGGCTGCTGGACGGCCTGATGCCGGTAACGGAGCTGAAGGTGCGCCTGGACATCAAGGAGCTGCCCGACGAGGCGCGGGGCCGCTACAACACCGTGGCAGGCTTGCTGATGTCAGTGTCGGGCCGGATGCTGGCGACGGCGGAGCGTATCGAGTGCGCGGGCTGGCTGTTCGAAGTTGTGGACCTGGACGGCAAGCGCATAGACAAGGTGCTGGCTATGGCTATTGAGACTGCTGATCCAGCTTAGCCTGGCGCAGGCGGGCCATTTGCTCGTCTTCCATCTGGCGGCGTTTTTGCCGCTGCTTCTCCAGCTCTTCCGCGCGCAACGCTTCGATTTCTTCTTCGGTCAGTGGTTTGTCGAAGGTCAGCTCCATGCCTGCGGCGGTAGCGGGTTCGCCGCGCACGCTCTTCAGCTTCAGGTTCAGCCTTAGCTCGTTGGCTGAGTCGGCATTGCGGATAGCTTCTTCGTAGGAGATATCGCCTGCGTTGTACAGCTCGAACAGGGCCCAGTCGAAGGTGCGCATGCCCAGCTCGCGCGACTTGTCCATGATGCTTTTCAGGTCACCAAACGCGCCCTTGAAAATACGGTCGGCCACGATGGGCGTGTTCAACAGTACCTCTACCGCAGCGCGGCGGCCCTTGCCGTCCTCCATGCGCACCAGGCGTTGCGACACGATGGCGCGCATATTCGCCGACAAATCCATCAGCAGTTGGTTGCGCCGTTCTTCGGGGAAGAAGTTGATGATGCGGTCCAGCGCCTGGTTGGCATTGTTGGCGTGCAGCGTGGCCAGGCAAAGGTGGCCGGTTTCGGCAAATGCAATCGCGTGCTCCATGGTCTGCGGGTCGCGGATTTCGCCGATCAGGATGACGTCAGGGGCCTGGCGTAGCGTGTTCTTCAGTGCGTGGTGCCAGGAATGCGTGTCCACGCCCACCTCGCGGTGGCTGACCAGCGACATTTTGGAGGTGTGCACGTACTCCACCGGGTCTTCCACGGTGATGATGTGGCCGCCGGTACTGGCATTGCGGTGGTCGATCATGGCCGCCAGCGAGGTGGACTTGCCCGAGCCCGTGCCACCCACCACCAGCACCAGCCCGCGCTTGTGCATGATGACTTCCTTCAGCACCTCGGGCAGGACCAGGCTGGCAAAGCTGGGGATTTCGGCCGCAATGGTGCGTATCACCATGCTGACGTTTTGCTGCTGCACGAAGACGTTGACGCGGAAGCGCGCCACGCCGGGCAGAGCCATGGCGAAGTTGCACTCCATTTCCTTGGCGAACTCTTCGCGCTGGCGCTCGTTCATCATGGCGTGGGCCAGCATGCGGGTGACGTCGCCGGCCAGCTTTTGGGCCGACAAGGCCTTCATCTGGCCATGGGCCTTCATGCTCGGTGCGAAGTCGCAGGCGATGAATAGGTCTGAGCCACCCGCCTGGTGCATGGCAGTCAGCAGCTTGTGCATATAGCTGCGGGCTTGGTCTTCGGTCAAAGCTGACATGGCGGGTCTCGGTTGGAAGTGGGTGCTATCTTTTAAATAGCTGCTAGCGCATGTAATGTCTGCGCTAGAGGCCTATTTTTTATAAATTCAAAAATAAGCCCGCATTCCGAGTGTCAGGCAACTACAACGGGGGCGCTGTCGCCGCGCGGTGCAATTTTGCCGATTTCAAACACCGCTTCACCCAGGCTGCGCAGGGTGGCTGCGGTGGCTGCGGCGTTTGCCGCGTCCACCACCACTACCATGCCGATGCCGTTGTTAAAGGTGCGGTTCATCTCAAAGTCGTCAATGCCGGCTGTCTTTTGCAGCCAGGCGAACAGCTCGGTTTGGGGCCAGCTGCCCTTCACCAGGTGGGCGGCCGTGCCTTCGGGTAGTACGCGGGGGATATTTTCCAGCAGGCCGCCACCGGTGATGTGGGCTAGGGCCTTGATCGGGTGCGCAGCCAGCGCGGCCAGCACGTTTTTCACATACAGGCGGGTGGGTTCCATCAGGGCTTGCTTGAAGGGCTTGCCGTCCAGCGTGGCGGGTGCGGTGTCGCCGGCGCGCTCGATGCACTTGCGCACCAGGCTGAAGCCATTGGAATGCACGCCGCTGCTGGCCAGGCCCAGTACCACGTCGCCGGGGGCGACTTCCTTGCCGGTCAGGATCTTCGACTTTTCGACGGCGCCGACAGCGAAGCCGGCCAGATCGTATTCGCCCGCCGGGTACATGCCGGGCATTTCAGCGGTTTCACCGCCAATCAGCGCGCAGCCAGACAGCTCGCAACCCTTGGCGATGCCGCCGACCACGGCTGCAGCGGTATCCACATCCAGCTTGCCGCACGCAAAGTAGTCCAGGAAGAAAAGCGGCTCGGCGCCTTGCACCAGCACGTCGTTGACGCTCATGGCCACCAGGTCGATGCCCACGGTGTCGTGCATATTCCACTCGAACGCCAGGCGCAGCTTGGTGCCCACGCCGTCGGTGCCGCTGACCAGCACCGGCTCTTTGTAGCGCTTGGGTACTTCAAACAACGCGCCAAAGCCGCCAATCCCTGCCAGCACGCCTTCGCGCATGGTCTTTTTGGCCAGAGGCTTGATGCGCTCGACCAGGGCGTCGCCGGCGTCGATATCGACCCCTGCGTCCTTGTACGAGAGGGGAGAAGTGTGGGAAGTGGTCATGGTCGGAGCGTTTAGAAGAGGGCGAAAGATGCGGGCATTACTGCCCAGATAAGCGGGCCGACGGGATTTAGCCGTGTAGCCCTATAGAATTTGGGCAGATTTTAAGGGCTTGCGTGTGCATGTCCGCACAGCCGGCTTCCTGCGCCGCCCTCCTTTTCGACCCCAACCCACCTCCTGATGCAATTTACCCCCACCCAAATGCGCGGTTTCACCTGGATTTCCATTGTGCTGGGCATGGTGCTGGCCCTGTGGCTGCTGGGGCCGGTGTTGACGCCGTTCGCGGTGGCGGCGGTGTTGGCCTATGTGCTCACGCCGCTGGTGGATTCGTTGGACAGCCTGTGCCGGGGGCGAGTCCCGCGTTGGCTGGCGGTGACCGTCGTTGAGCTGGGTTTCGTGCTGGCATTTTTGATGCTGGCGCTGCTGATCGTGCCGATTGTGGTCAAAGAGGCGCCTCTGATGCGCGAGCAGTTGCCGGGCCTGCTGGACGGCCTGGTGCGCTGGCTGCAGCCCTTGTTAGCCCAGCTGGGACTGAAGATATCGCTGGACCCGGCCAGCATCAAGGCCTTTGCCTTCAAGTACCTGAATGCCAATGTTGAGGAGGCGCTGGGCTCCCTGCTGTCTTCGCTCAAGCTAGGCGGCAGCGTGGCGCTGTCGGTCGTGGGGAATCTGCTGCTGATTCCTGCAGCCTTGTTTTACCTGCTGATGGATTGGGACCGTTTTGTGGCCCTGGTGGTGCAGTTCGTGCCTACCCGCCTGCGCGCGGGCTTTGACCGTTTTGTGGAAGAGGCCGACCAGGTGCTGGGCCAGTATCTGCGTGGTCAGTTGCTGGTGATGCTGATCATGGCGGTTTTCTACGCGGTAGGCCTGAGCCTGTTCGGTCTGGACCTGGGCGTGCCCATCGGCATCTTCACCGGCCTGGCCATGTTCGTACCTTACCTGGGGTTTGGTGTGGGCCTGGTGCTAGCCAGCCTGGCAGGGATATTGCAGTTTGCCTCCATCAAGGCGGTGGTCATGGTGGCTGTCGTATTTGGCTCTGGCCAGGTGCTGGAAAGCCTGTTCCTGACCCCTCGTCTGGTCGGTGAGCGCATAGGTCTGCATCCGCTGGCGGTGATTTTTGCCTTGCTAGCGTTTGGCGAGGTGTTCGGTTTTGTCGGCGTGCTGGTGGCCTTGCCTGTCAGTGCGGTGATGTTGGTGGGCATACGCCGTTTGCGCGTGCGCTACCTGGCCAGCCCGTTTTACCGGGGATGAGCATGCAGCAACTGGTATTGGATATCGGCTTGGCTACCAGCCCGACGCTGGGCAATTTCTTTGCCGGTCAGAACCAGGCTGCGCTGCAGCATGTGCAGCAGGCCGTGGTGGACACCGGCCGTCCTTTGCAAACCTATCTGTGGGGTGAGCCCGCCACCGGCAAAACCTATTTGCTGCGCGCGGTGCGCGAGGCCTACCGCATGCAGGCCGCCCAGGTGGGCTGGCTGGACCCCAGCGTCTACGAACCGCCCGAGTTTGACGATAGTTGGGCGGCTGTGCTGCTGGATGATGTGCATCTGTACAACCCCGCTCAGCAGCATATGGCCTTCAAGTGGTTTGTGAATGCGCAGACCTGTAACTGCTGGGTGCTGGGCGCGGGCGATGTGCCACCGGCCGACCTGGCGCTGCGGGAAGACCTGCGTACCCGCCTGGGCGGCGGCCACGTGTTTGCGCTACAGGTGCTGAGTGAAGACGAGCGCCGCGCCGTGCTGCGCCGCGAGGCACAGGCTCGCGGCCTGGTGCTCAGCGACGAGGTGGTGGACTTCATGCTGCGCCGCTTCAGCCGCGACCTGGGCAGCTTGATGCAGTTGCTGGAGCACTTGGACCGTTACGCGCTGCAGACCCAGCGCGCCATCACCATTCCTTTGGTCAAATCCATGCTGGAGACAATTTGAAAGAGCAACCTGTGAAACTGGCGCTGTTCGACCTCGACCACACGCTGATCCCCATGGATTCCGATTACGCCTGGGGCAGCTTCACCACCGATATCGGTTGGACCGACCCTGTAGTGTTCAAGCAGCGCAACGACGACTTCTACGCCCACTACAAGGCCGGCACGCTGGATATCCACGAGTACGTGCTCTTTGCCACCGCGGCAGCTCGGCGCCAGGGTGCTACTAAATCCATAGCTGCCCACGTAGACTTCATGCGCACAGTCGTGCAGCCTTCCATTACGCCGCAGGCGCTGGACTTGCTTCAACAGCATCGCGAGGCGGGTGCACAGCTGGTCATCGTCACCGCCACCAACGCCTTCGTCACCCGGCCCATCGCCCAGGCGCTGGGCGTGGAGGAGTTGATTGCGGTCGATCTGGAGCAGGACGCGAGCGGTTGGATCACCGGCAACATCCAGGGCGTGCCGTCCTTTCGCGAGGGCAAGATCACCCGCGTGGAACAATGGCTGGCCCAACGGGGCCTGGGCTGGCAGGATGTGGACGCCACCTTTTATTCCGACTCCATCAACGACCTGCCACTGCTGGAAAAAGTCCAGCATCCTGTCGCCACCAACCCCGACGCGCGTTTACGCGCAATTGCCCAGGAGCGCGGCTGGCGCATACTGGAGCTGTTTTCCTAATTCCCAATGATCAAGACATTTATCGACAAACTGCTGGGCAAAAAGCCCGTCGCGAAACAGCCGAAATTCGGCAAACGCGCTGAAATACCGGTCACCGAGCACGGCATCAACCCCTCTTTGGTGGACGAGCGCGCCATCAATGTGGTCAGCACGCTTCAGGCGGCTGGCTTCGAGGCCTATATCGTCGGCGGCGCCGTGCGCGACCTGCTGGTGGGCCTGCGCCCCAAGGATTTTGACGTGGCCACTAATGCCACGCCCGAGCAGGTCAAGGGCCTGTTCCGCCGCGCCTTCATCATTGGCCGTCGCTTTCGCATCGTCCACGTGGTGTATGGGCGGGGTCGCGAAAACGAGGTCATCGAGGTTTCTACCTTCCGCGCCTATATGGACAACGCCGCCGCCGAGCAGGTGGCCGGCAACGAGCGCACCAGCAAGAGCGAGCTGGCGAACATGAAGCACGCGGTCGATTCCAGTGGCCGAGTGCTTCGCGACAACGTCTGGGGCCCGCAAGATGAAGACGCGGCCCGCCGCGACTTCACCATCAACGCCATGTACTACGACCCCAAGAGTCAGATCGTGGTGGACTACCACGGCGGCATCAAGGACACCAAGAACCGCGTCATCCGCATGATTGGCGACCCGGCCACCCGCTACCGCGAAGACCCGGTGCGCATCATCCGCGCCGTACGCTTCTCTGCCAAGCTGGGGGCCCTGGGTTTCACTATCGAGCCTAAAACCGCCGCGCCGCTGGTGCATTCGCAGAAGTTGCTGGCCGATGTGCCGCAAAGCCGTTTGTTCGATGAAATGCTCAAGCTGCTGCAAACGGGCCACGCCGTGGCCACCATCGCCCAACTACGCAAGCTCGGCATGGCCACTGGTATCTACCCCTTGCTGGACGTGGTGGTGGAGCGCGCCGACCAGCCCTTTGTGCTGGCCGCGCTACAAGACACGGACCGCCGTGTCGGCGAGGGCAAGCCCGTTGCACCCAGCTTCCTGTTGGCGTGTGTGCTGTGGGCCGATGTGCGTGAAGGCTGGGCTGCCCGGACGGGCCGCCAGCCGCCCTTCGTGGCGCTGCAGGATGCTATCGAAGACGTGTTCAACGCCCGCATTGGTGACGTATCCGGTCGCGGCAAGCTGGCCGGCGACATGCGCGAGACCTGGCTGATGCAGCCGCGCTTTGAAAAGCGCGTGGGCAGCGGCCCCTACGGCATGATCGACCAGCCGCGCTTCCGTGCTGCCTTCGACTTCATGCGCTTGCGCGCCGATGCCGGCGAGGTGGATCAATCTATCGCCGATTGGTGGCAGGAGTTCACTACCGGCAGCGATGACCAGCGCGAAGACCTGCTGGCCCAGGCCCGCGAAGAGCAGGGTCGCCGCCAGAAGGCCGTGCGTGTACCCCGTGTGGTCTCACAGCCACGTGTGCCTGCAGACCAGCCAGCCGCCGTGGACGCGGCCCCTGAGTCTGACGTAGCAGCTGCCCCTAAGAAGCGCCGCCGCCGTCGCAAGCCCGGTGCGGGCGGTGCCGCGCCCGCGGCCGGCTCCGATGCCTGAGCAGCAACGCGCACCAGTTACCGCCTACATCGCTCTCGGCGCCAACCTGGGTGATGCCGCGGGCACGCTATTGGCCGCCATGGATGCCATCCACGCGCTGCCGCAGACCCAGGTGGTGCAACGTTCCTCGCTGTACCGCACCGCCCCCGTGGACTCGGCTGGTCCAGATTATGTCAATGCGGTTGTTGAAGTAATAACGGGTTTGTGCGCGCCTGATCTGCTGGTGCAGCTACAGAAAATAGAGCAATCGGCGGGGCGCCTGCGCCCGTACCGGAACGCACCACGCACGCTGGACCTGGATATTCTGTTGTTTGGCGCAGCCCGAATCGAGAGCCCGGCGTTGACCGTGCCGCACCCGCGCATGTGGCAGCGTGCTTTTGTATTGCACCCCTTGGCGGAGATGGCTGCGGGCCTCGTGCCAGTCAATTGCCTGCAGAACGTTTCAGATCAAGTCACGGTACGCCTGGAATCCTGACGTTATTACCACCCATACGAAGGGGGTAAGTCTCTGACATGGTGCCAAGTCTCGTATGCGCGAGTTCCTTCCGCGCCGTGGGTTTCATATCTATATCCGTTAGCAGTTTGAAGCGGCTCCGGCCACTTCGCCCATGGCTTTCCTTGCCAAAGTGTGGCCTGCACGCGTCTTCTGGTCACCCATGAGCCATGCCATCTCTGCGTAATGATTGAAACAATCTGTTGCGGTGCAGCATTATTTGGTGTTGCTGCATAGTATTTTCGATAGACTAGGGTTAACGCGAATAGTGAGTGGCAAAAGTTTGATGCTGCTCAAAAAGTTTCTTGTGCCTCGTGATAGTTGACTCTAGGGGGATTTATGAAAAAAATGACATCTTTATTGGCCATTTCGGTATTGGGCCTGGCCTCGGCGGCAAGTGCTTTGGCATCACAAAATGCTGGCACCCATGCTTCACGTATGGAAGCAGCAGTTGCAGCCCGTATGGTGAAGACGTCCTACGTGCCTCCTGCAATGGGGCAATCATCGCAAGTTTCCATGAGTGAGGCTGCGAAATCGGTGGCTGATGTCAAGCCGCTCGCCAATGAGTTACCGCAGAATAGTGCCCTGGCGTTGCTGGGGGCTTTGGCTATGATTGTTGTTATTGGTAAACGCCGGTTGTCTCGCTAGATGTACGAAGCCAAAGTTGGAGTGAACTTTGGCTTGCTGGCAGGGCATTGCTTTACGCACGTTAGTTTGGTGGTTTTTCACATCCTTATTTAACAATCAGGAGAGTTCGGGGCCACTCTCCTGAAACCTCCTTAATGCCCCGTATGCCGTCATGGTTTTGTTGCTATGCCTGTATCCAAACTTTGGTTTTTGGGGTGGCTGGTCAAGAGTTGGCGGCAATATTCTTAGCCATCTTGAGGCGTCCTCGCTCCTCTGTCGATCATGTCGTTTCGGAGAGAAAGTGCCTGTGCCAGCTAAGCTGTCACACCTACAACACTAAACTTGTTTGATTTGAGCAGTTCATGCATGAATTTTGCTTTGAATTCATTTGATCTAGTTCTCTCCGTAATATTTTGATAAGAGGCCGCTTTTCATGAAGATCACAGTTATTGGTACCGGTTACGTAGGCTTGGTTTCGGGGGCCTGTTTGGCGGATGTAGGCAATGATGTGCTGTGCTTGGACGTGGATCCGGCCAAGATAAAGATTTTGGAGAGCGGCGGTATACCCATCCATGAACCTGGCTTGCAGGAGGTGGTACGTCGTAACGTCGAGGCGGGCCGTCTATCCTTCACAACCGACGTGAAGCGGGCTGCGCAATACGGTACCGTCCAATTTATTGCGGTGGGTACGCCACCTGATGAGGATGGTTCTGCCGACCTGCAATATGTGCTGGCGGCCGCCCGCAATATCGGTAAGCACATGGATGGCTACCGTATTGTGGTGGACAAATCCACCGTACCCGTGGGTACCGCTGACAAGGTGCGTGACGCAGTGCAGTCGGAATTGCAGGCTCGTGAGAGCAAGCTCGAATTCAGCGTTGTGTCTAATCCCGAGTTCTTGAAAGAGGGCGCAGCCATTGAAGACTTCATGCGCCCCGACCGTATCGTGGTGGGCGCAGACGACGAGCAGGCTATTGGCCTGATGCGCCAACTCTACGGCCCGTTTCAGCGTAACCATGAAAAACTGGTGTTAATGGACGTGCGTTCGGCAGAACTCACGAAGTACGCCGCCAACGCCATGTTGGCAACCCGTATCAGCTTCATGAATGAACTTGCCAATCTGGCCGAAGTGCTCGGTGCAGATATCGAGTTGGTGCGTTCCGGTATTGGTAGCGATCCACGCATTGGCAGCCACTTTTTGTATTCTGGCTGTGGCTATGGCGGCTCTTGCTTCCCCAAGGATGTCAAAGCATTAATCAAAACCGCGAACCAGCATGGAAGAGAGTTGCGCGTGCTTTCGGCAGTGGAAGACGCGAACGATGCCCAGAAGCACGTGTTGGTCCAAAAAATCGTTGAGCGCTTCGGTGAAGACTTGGCTGGTCGTCGCTTTGCGCTGTGGGGCTTGGCCTTCAAGCCCAATACCGACGACATGCGTGATGCGCCCAGCCGCGTGATTGTGGCTGAGTTGCTACGCCGTGGTGCCACCATTACCGCCTACGACCCCGTGGCCATGACCGAAGCTGAGCGCATCTTTGGGGATGAACCTCGGTTGACGTTTGCTGGTCGTCCCAAAAGCGCTCTCGACGGAGCTGATGCACTGGTCATTGTGACCGAGTGGAAGGAATTCCGTAGTCCTGACTTTGATGCAATCAAGAGCCGCTTGAAGCAGCCCGTTGTATTCGATGGGCGCAATCTTTATGAGCCTAAGTTCATTCGGCAACTTGGTATCGAGTACTTCGGTATTGGTCGTTCCTGAGTTGAACGGAATCAGATTTTCTGATCGCTGAAGCCGAGAGAGTGTGGATCTGCTGGTTTCATGCAAAGCTGTCCGAAAATTTTGATGGATGAAATGGGTCAACTTTTTCGAGTCATAAGATGCATAAATCGGCTGCAGTTTTTTTATTGAGTTGGGCATCCTTGTTCGTGACTTCGGGTTATGCCCAGGTGCCTGGCGCAAACCAGTCGGATACTTCCGCCGCGCAGATGGCTTCGGGGCCGACACCGTTTCCTACTGATGCGAAGGACTGGCCGGGCAAAGGGGCTATCCGCGTGTTTGGCTGGATGAACGACAACCGCAAGAGCTTCTGGCAAGAGCGTACGCGCAAGCAGGGCAGTGTGGTGTTTGCTGGCGATTCGCTGGTGGGCGGCTGGGGTAGCTTGGCCAAAGATTTGCCGGGCTTGCCGGTGGCCAACCGTGGCATCGGTGGTGAAACTACCCGTGGTCTGCTGTTTCGATTCCAGGAAGACGTTCTCGACCTGCACCCCAAAGCCATCGTGTTGCTGACAGGGTCCAATGACCTGAGCGCATTGCAGGATGTGCAGCAAAGCCGTAGCAATATCGTTGACATGCTGGACAAAGCCGAAAAGGAATTGCCCGGTGTTCCTATCGTGCTGTGCACGGTACCGCCGCGCAACCATCCACAGTCCCCAGTGGACCCGCGTCAGGTGATTGAGCTGAACAAGCTCATTACGTCAGCTGCCCAAGGTCGCAAAAATGTTGCGGTGTTGGACGTCTATGGTTTGCTGGTTGATCCAGACGGCTCGCCCCATGCCGAATACTTTGGTGCGGACAAGTTGCACATCTCACCCCTGGGTTACCAGCGCGTTCGTGACGCCCTGCAGCCGGTACTGAAACAGTTCAACCTAGGCTGAATTTCACCTGTGGCATTTACTTCTCCGATCTTTTTGGTCTTTGTAGCAGCCGTTGTGCTGCTTTTTAATGCGACCAACCAAGCCATTGTCCGCAGCACCGTTTTATTGGGTGCGAATGCAGTGTTCATCTGGTGCTATGTCGACAGCGCCGTTCAGCTTCTGCCGTTGGCGGTATTTTTGCTGGTGTGCTACGGCTTGATCGAAATGGTGCGGCGCAGCCGTTCTGCGCTCAGTCTCTGGCTTGGTGTAGTTGTTGCCATCGTCGGATTCATTTATCTGAAGAAGTTTAGTTTTCTAGACGCGTCATTGCTGCTGCCGTTTCCTTACCTGATCATCGGGTTGTCTTACGTGTTGTTTCGCGTATTGCACCTTATGGTCGATGCCAAGCAGGGCGGTTTGTCGGGCCCAGTGTCATTGCTGGATTTTTTGAATTACACCTGCAATTTCCTGACATTTGTGGCGGGGCCGATCCAGCGCTACCAGGACTACATGCGCTTTAAAGAGCAGTCTCTGGCATTGGACGAACACCGGGTATTCCAGGCTTTTGCCCGCGTCATCCTGGGTTTTGTGAAAGTGGGCGTGTTTTCGGCCATCTTCAAATACCTGTTTGACAGCCTGTCAGGGCGTGTGCTGGACACTGCTGCAACCACGGCGTGGCCCCTGTTATGCGCAATGTATGTGGCGGCGGCTGTGTGCTACATGGTTTACCTGTATGCCAATTTTGCGGGCTATATGGACATCGTCATTGGTGTCGGCGAACTGATGGGCATGCAACTGCCTGAAAACTTTAACCAGCCATTCCTGGCGCGCAGCTTTCTCGACTTTTGGTCGCGTTGGCACATGACCTTGTCGGATTGGTTCAAAACCTATGTTTTCAACCCCTTTCTAACGGTATTGGCGACGCGGTTCACCTCGCCCAAGGCAGGCCCGTATCTAGGCGTTGTGGCATTTTTTGTGACCTTTCTCATCATGGGTGTGTGGCACGGCACCACTTCCGTGTTTGTGGTCTATGGCTTGCTGATGGGGGCAGGCGCTAGCATCAACAAGCTTTGGCAGGTCATGATCGTCAAACGCCTGGGCAAGAAGGTTTACAAAGCCCGGGCTGAAACCCCGCTTGCCATCTACTTTTCGCGCGGGCTGACGCTGGCCTATTTTGCGCTGGCACTGACCTGCTTATGGGTCGATATGCCACAGCTTCTGGCTTTGCTGCGGCGCTTGGGGGCGGTGGGGTACTTGGGCTGCTACTTGGCGCTGGCCATGTTGGCGGGCTTGGTGTTTTATGTGTGGGATGCGTTGTTGGCACAGCTTGTGCCTCTGCGTGTAGCGATGGCTAAAGCTTCCAGTGGTGTAATTGCGCGCAATATGGTGCTTGCACTGCAAATACTATTGATTGCGACAGTCGCCTCGTTCTTCCACAAGGCACCAGAATTCGTTTACCGAGCGTTTTGATGAAGCTGATTTTCAAACAAATTGGGCTCTTGCTCGGCGCTTTGGTGGCCATGTATGGTGTGTTACTGGTGGCGTGCTTATTGTTGGTGCCGCGCATTGAGTTAAGCCAGCGGCTCAATGCAGGCAGTGCTGGATCGTCCTTGTTTTTGACTGAGCCCAAATATGTGTTCATGGCGCGCTCCCAGCTTAATTCGCTGGACGACAAGGCCATCCTGGTGGGGGCGTCCAACATGCTGGTCGGTTTCAAGCAGCCGCAGGTGCAGGCTCTGGTGCCTAGCATGCAAGTGCATAACCTCTCAGTGGGTGGCTCCAACATCACGCAGATCAACCAGATCGTAGACCTAGTCAGAGAAGTTCAGACCCCGGACGCGCGGCGCCACAACACCTGGGTGATTGGCCTGTGGTACGGAGTTTTTGCCGAGGACCGGGCGCGCTGGTTTACCCCTGACCGGCATGGTGGCGACACCGATATCGACATAGAGCGTTACCGTTACGGCTTCTATCGCCGCACCGAAGAGGGCCCCAAACCCGTGCTGCCACCCAGCTACCTGGACTTTGGTACCACTCTCATACACCCCTACCTGGTGCTCGATCGCACGGCCCGTGACCTGACCAGTGCACTGCGAGCATCCATGTCTGGTCGCCCCGCAGGCCTGACGGACGCCCAGCGCAATGCAGTCGTCTTGAGCACGGAGGAAAAGCGCAAGTATTTCGAATTCTGGCGCGCGTACATGGGTGACACCGATGCGCTGACAGATGCCCCATTTCAGGTATTGGAGACCATGGTCAACGGCATCCTGGCAGATGGCGGAAAAGTGGTTTTGGTGGACATGCCTATTCCTCAATGGCACGCACAAGGATCTCCGCTGTGGGCAGACTACCGTCGCCGAGTCGACCCACTGCTCGCCAAGTTACAGACCCATGCGGCAGTCAAGGTGCTGAAAATGGAAGATGCCAATGCCGACAATGACTTCAGCGATGAAGTACATCCCAAGCCCCGGGTCACCCCCGCCTGGGCCCAACGTTTGGCCTCCGTTTTAAGTGCCCAGACTCCCTGACAGATTACAACCTCATCCTTAAAAGAAAGCAGCCATGGACATCGACGCAATTTACACACAACTCACTGCCATTTTTCACGATGTGTTCGATGACGAAAGTATCGTGGTCACACCAGAGCTCACCGCCGACGATGTTGATGAATGGGACAGCCTGGCCCACATCCGCCTGGTATTGGCCATCGAGAAGAAATTCGGCCTGAAGTTCTCGGCCGCTGAAGTGGGTCGCCTCAAGAACGTCGGTGAATTTGTGTCCTTGATCCAATCCAAGGCGAAATGACCACCCAGCCACAGGCGCAGATCCTGGCATTGGGCGAGCTGACCGAGGGCCTGCGCGCCGTTGTCGATTTCACCATCAGTGCCCAGCAGATGCAGCAGTTTGCGGAACTGTCGGGAGACTTCAACCCCCTGCACACCGATGCTGCGTTTGCGCGCAGCAAAGGCTTTGAGGGGGCCGTGGTGTACGGGGCCTTGATGGTGGCCAAGGTCTCACAGCTGATCGGCATGCAGCTGCCAGGGCGCAACAGCGTCTGGGCCAGTGTGGCACTGGACTTTCGCAAACCGCTGTACGTAGATCAAGCCGCGCAGGCCGAGGGCATTGTCGAAGAGGCCTCGGACTCCACCGGCATGGTCGTATTGAAACTAACCGTGCGCGCGGCTGGCAAAGTGTTGGCCAAGGGCAGGGCGGAGGTCATCGTTGGACACGCATAACATGGACGCACAGAAATGGTTTCTGGTTTCCGGCGGCTCTGGCGGTATCGGTGCTGCCGTATGTGATTTGCTCGCCGCAAAAGGCTTCACGCCCCTTGTGGGCTATCACCGCAACGCCGCTGCAGCCCAGGCCGTAGCACAGCGCTGTGGCGGCCGAGCTCTGGCGCTGGACTTGTCCAGCGAGACCTCCATCCAGGCGGCGGTCGCCGAGCTGGAAGCCCTGCCAATGTTGGCCGGCGTAGTGCTGGCGGGCTCGCCTCCCTTATCCCTTGTACCCTTCGGCAAGATCACCGCCGAAGAAATGCAGCAGCAGTGGCAAGTCAACGTGCAGGGCCCGCAGCGCCTGCTGGCTGAGCTTGTACGCCGGTGCTTTCGCAAGCACAAACAGGGTTCCGTTGTAGGGGTGTTGACCCAAGCCATGGGGAGCGGCATAAACGGCATCGAAGGCGCATCCTCCGGCATGGGCGCCTACGTCATCGCCAAGCACGGCATGGCTGGCATGCTGGCCATGCTGGCAGCCGACTACGCATGGTTGCGCGTGCGGGCCGTGAAGCCTGGCTACACCGAAACACCCATGCTCGAAGCATTTGACGAACGCTTTCTGGCCACCCAGCGCGAGAAAGCCCCATTCCAGACGCCCGCACAAGTGGCGTCGCTTATTGTTGAGGAGGCCATTGGCGTATGAGCAACCATCTCTATTCCCAGCTGGGCTGGCTGCAAGCTGCGCCTGAAGACTTTTCCACCCAGTGCCGTCAACTGCTGCCCGAACCAACCCATCTGGGCTTGCGCCTGCAACACCTGGCCAACCACGCGCTGGATGAAAACCAGCTCAATCGGCTGGCCAAAGTGGTCCAGAAAGCCCGCGACGGCGGCTTGTCTATGGCGCCGCTGGTACCGTTTCGCCTTGGCATTCTCAGCAATGCCACCTCGCATTTCATCGTGCCAGCCCTGGTGGCCACAGCCGCCCGCCACGGTATTGCGCTGGAATGTGTCGAAGCCGACTTCGACCAGGTCATGCAAGAGGCCTTGTCGCCAGACTCCACCATCAACCAGGCCCAGTGCGATGCCGTGCTGGTGGCCGTGGACTACCGCGGCCTGCCGCTGAATGCTGCGCCAGGTGATGCCCAGGCAGCCCAAAACACAGTGCAGGCGGCCCTGGGCCATCTGTCCATGATCCGCAACGGCCTGCGCACCAACAGCAGGGCCATCTGCATCCTGCAAACCCTGCCTCGCCCGGTAGAGTCGGCGTTTGGCAGCCTGGACATGGCGCTGCCAGGCACCCCGCGCCAACTGATTGACGACGTGAACCGGGGCATTGCCCAGAGCGTGGCCGGAACCGAAGATCTGCTGCTTGATGTGGCCCATCTGGCTGAAACAGTTGGGCTGGCTGACTGGCACGACCCAACGCTGTGGAACATGGCCAAAATGCCCTTTTCCAGCGAATTCCTGCCGCTGTACGCAGACCACGTCTGCCGCCTGATCGCAGCCTTGCGCGGCAAAAGCCGCAAATGCCTGATCCTGGACCTGGACAACACCGTCTGGGGCGGCGTGATTGGCGACGACGGTCTGGACGGCATCGTCATTGGCCAAGGTGACGCTACCGGTGAGGCACATCTGCATGTGCAGCGCACCGCGCTGGCCCTGCGTGACCGCGGCGTGGTGCTGGCGGTATCGTCCAAGAACACCGACAACATCGCCCGTCAGCCCTTCCAGAAGCACCCTGAAATGCTGCTGCGTGAAGACCACATTGCCGTCTTCCAGGCCAACTGGAATGACAAGGCCACCAACATCAAAGCCATTGCCGAAGAGCTCTCCCTGGGCCTGGACGCCATGGTGTTTCTGGACGACAACCCCGTAGAGCGCGGCCTGGTACGCAAAATGTTGCCCCAGGTGGCCGTGCCCGAGCTGCCCGACAACGCCGCGCTGTACGCCCGCACCTTGCTGGCCGCTGGTTACTTTGAAGCCATCGCCTTCTCGGGCGAAGACCGCAAACGCGCCGACTTCTACCAGGACAACGCCCGCCGTGTCACTCTGCAAAAACAGGCGGGTGATGTGGACGCCTACCTGTTGTCGCTCAACATGCAGATGACTCTGCAGCCCTTTGACGACACCGGCCGTGCCCGTATCGCCCAGCTCATCAACAAATCCAACCAGTTCAACCTCACCACCCGTCGCTACACCGAGGCCGACGTGGCCGCCGCGCAGCAAGACCCCAACGCTTTCACCCTGCAAGTGCGGTTGGCCGACACCTTTGGTGATAACGGCATGATCAGCGTGATCATCTGCCGCCGCCAGCAGGACGACTGGGACATCGACACCTGGCTCATGAGCTGCCGCGTGCTGGGCCGCAAAGCCGAAACCGCCGTGCTGCAAGAGCTGATCACCCAGGCCCGCGTCCACGGCGTACAGCGCCTCATAGGCCGCTACCTGCCTACTGAAAAGAACAAGCTGGTCGAAGACCACTACGCCAAGCTCGGCTTTACCTTGCTCGATAAGCACGCAGACGGCAGCACCGTATGGGAGTTGCATGTGCAAGACGCGTCATTGGTGGAGCTACCCATTGCCATCCAGCGCAGCGGATTCGCGCCAGCGGCGGAAGCCATGAATGCCTGATGCTTTGACCGCCCACCAGCCTGCCCACGTGACCCCACCTCGTAGCATCCTGCTGCTGACCTACATATCCCCTTTGCAAAAATGGGGTTCGGCCAAGCGCTCGCGGTTTCTGATTGACGCTTTGAAGCGCCACGGCACGGTGGAGGTGCTGGCCCTTAGCTTTGTTGACGGCCCCGTGGTGGGTAACCCCTTGACCACCACCGAATGGCAGGGCATCAAGGTGATGGACCTGCAAATCGCGCAAAAAGGTCTGTTGGGCCGTCCGCGTTTTGACCTGACCTCTGACTACGTCACCGGCCAAGTGGCCCAGCACGTAGACCTGGCCCGCTATGACCTGCTGGTCAGCCGCTACGTCAAACCCGCCCTCAAGCTCGCCCTGCCACCCAGCGTGCCGCTGCTGGTGGACTTTGACGATGCCGTATACGAGCCGCCGTGGCGCGCCCTGAGTGGCCTGAAAAGCTGGGTGGGCGTAGGCCTGCGCCTGTTGAATGACCGCGTCATCGTGCGTAGTCGCCTGAAGGGCGCCGCCTGGCGCAGCGCCCACTACTTCTTCTGCCGCGATGCCGAGCGCAAAGTCTTTGCCCACCTGCCAGGCTCGGTACTGCCCAATCTGCCGCCCCCCGCCGACCGCGCGGGCCCGCCAGACTTTGCCCCTCCCTCCGCACCCGTGCTGATGTTTGTGGGCCTGCTCGACTACATGCCCAACCACGATGCCGTGGACTGGTTCCTGCAAGCCATCTGGCCCCAGGTATTGCAGCAGGTGCCACCGGCGCGGTTTTTGATAGTCGGCAGTGGCGAGGCAGAGCGACTGGCCCGCTGGCGCAGCGCGCCGCAAGTGGAAACGCTGGGCTTTGTGGACTCGCTGGCCGATGCCTATGCCCAGGCCACCGCCTGCGTGGTGCCCATGCGCTCGGGCGCGGGCACCAACATCAAGGCGCTGGAGCCCTACCTCTATGGCCGCATGGTCATTGCCACGCCCCTGGTGGTCGAGGGCCACCGCCCCCTGTTCACTGCCGGCAGCGACGTGCTTGTTGCCAGCGACGCACAGGGTCTGGCACAGCACTGCATAGACATGCTGCGCACCCCCCAGCAGGCCAGCGACATCGCACGCCGTGGGTACACACGCATCACCACCACCCTCACCGAAGAGCGGTTTCAATCGGTAGTGGACGAGGCTGTTAAGACGCTATGGCGTACAGCCGTTGCTGCGTGAGGCAGTAAGGGGCCAAGTAAGGAGTGGCGGGCGATTCCAGCCTTGGCCTGGTGGGATTTGAGTTGCTATATTAAATATAGCTGCCTGCGCAGGTAAATACTGCGCCAGAGGCTGTTTTTGTATGTAATCTGGGCCTGCCGCCCTAGGTTACTGCTTGAATGGAAATACCGGTTGTGCTGTGCGATTTGATTGCGTGAACGGCCGGTTTGGTTTCCAGTGTCTTATTCGTAATTCTCGTGGGTGTACCACTGGGAGGGCGAGTTTTAGGTCGATCGGCATGAAGACGGAGTGGGTTCCCCCACTTTTCTGTTGGTGGGCTCGCGATAGAAGCCCAGAAAAATGACACGAAAGATTAAAAATGAACGTCCAAACACGGCATTCCCCTTCCAATTACTTTGGAGGTATAGACGGTCTTCGTGCGGTGGCAGTGCTTTCGGTGCTTCTCTACCACCTGAATGGCTCTGTTCCTGCGGGCTTTGTGGGTGTTGACGTGTTCTTCGTGATCTCTGGCTTTGTGGTGGCCAATGCCGCCACCAGCTTACCTACCCAAACGCTGGGCAACTTCATGGCTGCGTTTTACGCCCGTCGGTTGCTGCGCATCGTTCCTGCGCTGGTGGCGTGCTTGCTGGTCACCATGACCTTGGCTACGCTGCTCGTTCCCGGTGGTGGCTGGCTCAGCGCCACCAACACCAAGACCGGTATGGCCGCCTTCTTTGGCTTCAGCAATGTGGTGTTGTCGTTGACGGCAGGTGACTACTGGTCGCCCCGTTCAGAATTCAACCCGTTCACCCACACCTGGTCACTCGGGGTGGAGGAGCAGTTCTACTTGCTCTCGCCATTCTTGCTGTTTGCCTGGCTGCGGGGTCATCGGCGATGGGCTGCTGCCATTTTGGGCACGCTCGCGCTGGCTTCGTTGGTGGCGGCTTCGCTGGCAGTTTCACCGTCTGCGCACATCTTTGCTTTTTACTCGTTGCATGCCCGTTTCTGGGAACTGGCGCTGGGCGTGGCCCTTGCATTTGGTCTGGGCCGCTGGCAGCCTGTGGTGGCCAGCTTGCCGCGCGGTGTGCAGCAGGTGCTGGCGCTGGGTGCTGCTACGGCGCTGCTGTTGGGCCTAATAGCTGCCGACAACAAGGCATTTCCCTGGCCTTGGGCTTTGCTTCCAGTACTGTCGACTGCGCTGCTGATAGTGTCGGTCATTGGCGCGAAGGCCACCTTTGTTGGCCGAATCCTGGCCAGTGTCCCGGCACTGTGGGTCGGAAAACGCTCGTACTCGCTATACCTGTGGCACTGGCCAGTGTTTGTGCTGTTCCGTTGGACCGTGGGGTTGGAGGGCATGGTGGAACAGAGCGTGGCCGTGGCCCTGTCGCTCCTGTTGGCAGCCGCTTCGTATCGTTATGTAGAGCAACCTGTGCGCTACTCCCAATTTGCCAGCCGACTGGATCGCTGGAAGGTGGCGACCCTCGGTTTACTGGCTTTGCTTTGCTGCGGAGGCGCAGCTGCGAGCGTGGCCGCCGCACGACCTTGGATCAATCTGAGCGTCACGCGAGACTTGTCCGTCTGGGATGCCTACGGCGATCTGCCCGCGCCAGGAGCGCGCTGCACCGTTATCGCCACCGAGCAGTTTATGGGTGGAGAACACCGCCAGACTTTCAAACCCCAAGGCTGCACAGCCGACCCGCGCACACTGTTTGTGGCTGGAGACTCTCACGCCGGGGCGTACACCGCCATGCTGAAAAAGTTGGTGCGCGAGTCTGGCATGTCGGTCGAGCTGTTCACCGGGCCAGGCTGTTCCGTCTTCGGCTTGGGTGGCCCCACGCGCTTGGGGCGGCCAGAGTGCATTGCGTTCACAAGGTCCATGCTGAGCCAGGTGAACGCGGTGGCCAAGGCCGGTGACCTGTTCTTTCTGCCTGGGCTGCGGGTACCACGTCTGCGCGACCAGTGGGGCGGCGTAACGCTTACTTTGCCTGGGAACGTAGAGGCACGTGCAGAAGCCGTTGCAGAAGCTACCCAGACGTTGCTGCCGTTGGCGCAGCGGGGTGTGAAGGTTGTGTTTGAGGCTCCGAAGCCGGTGTTCAAGGCGCCGCCATTCCGCTGCTCAGACTGGTTTAACAGCCACAACCCCATTTGCCAGGGTGGCCTGGAGACAAAGCGTGCCGAAGTGGAGGAGCGGCGGGCGCAGACCATGGGCAGCATGCAAGCTGTAGTGGCTACGTTGCCTGGTGCCACCATTTGGGACCCACTACCGGTGCTGTGCCCGGCCGACACCTGCAGTTCTTACCAAGACGGCAAGCCACTGTTCTTTGACGGAGACCACCTCAGCGGGTTTGGCAATTCAAAGTTGGTGGGAAGTTTCGAGAAGATGGTGGGGCCTATGGGCGCGGGATCTGGCAGTTAGGCCACAGAGCTTGTGACTGCGCCATAAATCTCCGCCCATGCTTAGGTATTTTGGGGCTACTTGTGCTTACTGTACCTGCGAGATTCGCTATTAAATATATAGCAATTTCGATTTTTATGACAACACGGCGTTTAGATACGTCATTGAAAGGACTGGGAAATTTATGTCACGTCGTGAAATCCCTGCACTGCAGGTACTTAGAGGATTTGCAGCGCTTGCTGTGGTCTTTCACCATGCATTTAGGGCCGTGACCATAAATCGACCGCCAGAGCTCAATCTGCCAAGTCCGTTGCTTCTATCAAATCCAATCTTGGTAGAAATTGGAGCAATGGGCGTCGATATTTTCTTCATTCTCAGCGGTTTTTTGATGGTTTATATTTCCAAGCCGTATGTGACTGGAGAGAAGTCGGTGGTTGATTTTCTTATCCACCGAATCATAAGAATTTGGCCGCTATACGTAGTCATCACAGCCATTGCAGTATTTTTTATTTATAAATCAGCGCCTGGTCCAGGTCTACCATTTGACCTTTCGGCCCAGCGCTTGCTTTCTTTTATCTTTATCCCCTCATTTAACGCGTCGGGGATTTTGCAGCCGATATTGGGTGTCGGCTGGACACTGAACTATGAAGCGTTCTTCTATTTGGTTTTCGCCGCCGTGTTGATTCTCGCTAGGCAGCGAGTTTTTGTCGGGTTGGCAACGGTGATCTTGGCGGTCTACATCTTGGGGTGGGCATTTCCATCTAACTCTGCTGCACATGTTTTTTTTGCAAATTCAGTGATTTTCGAATTTGTAGTTGGTGCAGCCATTGCTTCTGCCTATGTTGCTGAGCGTATTCCTTTTCCGAAACCTTTGCCTTGGATGCTAATTGGTGCTGTCGCATTGGCCTACTTAGCACAATTTCCTGCTGATGGCAGCTTGCGCATCTTGTCCCGAGGTTTGCCCGCAGCATTGCTGTTTGTAGGCATGCTTCATATGACCCCCAAGAGCGGATGGCCAAGACCGTTAGTCATCCTGGGTAATGCATCCTATTCGATCTATTTGGTGCACATTTTGTTGATCTACCGGGTGACACAACCTGCACTACGGCGGTTTGACACGTACGGTTTCACGAGCGTTGCGGCTGAACTCGCCGCCCTAACAGCCGTCCTTGTCTGCGTTGGCGCAGGATTGTTGTGCTACTTCATAGTCGAGCGCCCGTTGTTGAAAGGTGCTCGAATGCTGCTCGGACGCCGGTCGTTTCGCCAACGTACTCAAGCTTCCATTTAATCGGACTTTCTCCATCACATTTCCATTGAAAATTATTTTATGAGCATCGATCGAATTAAAGGCTTTGATGGACTACGCGCAATCGCGGTTGTAGCTGTATTTTTTGGGCATATGCGCCCTGTCAGTATTCCCGCGGGCGCGATGGCGGTTTACTTATTTTTTGTGCTGAGCGGATTTCTAATTACTGGTATTCTCAGTGATCACCGCAAAAATGTGGAAAAGGGAGGGAACGCTTTCTCCGAAATGATGATTTTTTACTATCGTCGATCACTTCGTATCTTTCCAATTTACTTCGCTGTGCTCATTGCATTCACGGTTTGGATTTATGTTAGAGATGGAAATATGCCTAATGGATTATGGTCGTATATAATATATGTGGCGAATCTCTGGCAAATAAATAATGGTTCTTGTGATGTGATGTTGTGCCACTTCTGGAGTCTTTCCATTGAAGAGCAGTTTTACGTTTTCTTGGCTCCGTTGCTTCTTTATGTTGCTTTTGCTCATCATATAAGAATCTTGACGGCTACATTTTTTGTGGGAATATGTTTTATATTTGCGGCATCGTTTTATGCTGAGTTGCAGACGCAAAAAATATTTACTTTCGCTGGGTAACTTTTCAATGCTTGCTGCCGGCGGATTGGCATCTTTGTTGTATCGTCGTGGTTTTATTAAGTCCTTATCTGTGATTCCGGGTTTGTCTGCTTTTGTGGTGATAGCCGCTTTCTTGTTTTTTAGTGTAAAAGTACGTGAAATATCCTTGTTGGAACATTCGTTATTTTTCATGTTCACGATTGTCAGTCTTGCGATCGCAGTATTATGGATTGTGTTAAATCAGCAAAGCGTCGTTGTTCGAGCTCTGGAATGGTGGCCCATCGCTGGACTTGGAACCATAAGCTATGGTTTTTACCTGATGCATCCCGCTGCTATCCATGGTTGGCGCTATCTGGTACATTGGCCTGAATATATGACTGTACATTTTTCCAAAGACTTATTGGCGGCTATAAGCGCAACAATTGTTTTTAGTGTAACTGTCGCTGTAAGTGCTATCAGTTGGAAGTATTTTGAGAGGCCAATCTTACGGCATCGCAATAGGTTTAATTCTTACAATGTGGTTGCCGTAGCGCAGTCAGCATAATAGTCGCTGATTTTCATCCAGCAGTGATAACGACTTACTGACTATGATGTTTATCGTTCAGATTTTAAATCCAAAAAATCTTCGAACGAGTAAATTAGGCCTGCATGCGCACTGCCACGGACAACTCGCTTAAGGACTGTGGCAGTCTGTAGCTTGCTCTATTATTGATAGCTTCTTGTGCTCGTATTCATTGCGCTGGGAGCGAGTTGAGTTTCTAGTTTTGGCATCGGCGGATGTCCGCTACATCTGCGAAGATTAGGCTGAATAGGGCTCCTTTAGGGGGGCAGGTGCTTGCCTCGTCAGAGTATTTCGATTAATTTTCATCTATGTCGACGTACTTACATCGTTTGGGGCTGTGATCATTCCCGTGCAAGTGTGTCAATGTGTATATTGAAAATGAATGATTCATAGATCACATCCTTAATGCTGTAACAAATAACTGCATTTTATTTGCTTATTCAGGGGCATGATCAATGCTATATGAAGAAAATAGTGTGGATCAATCAGCTCAAAGGCATCGGAATCATCTCGGTGGTGGCCGGTCATATATACGTCGGGCCTATCTTGGGTGGTATTTATCTTTGGCATATGCCGTTATTTTTTCTGCTCAGTGGTTATTTGTTCAAACCACAACCAGATAAAATAGCTTTTTTCAAAGATAAGGCAATCTATTTGCTTGTGCCGTATTTTGCATTTCTGGTGTTACTGGGTTTGCGCGAATTTATTGCAGTGGCACAAGTTGAAACCTTTATTAATCTGGCTAAATACGTACTAAAGGATCTACTTGGAGGCCGATATTTATTTGAATGGATTGGTGTCTTTTGGTTTATCACCTGCCTTTTTCTTACGCAGCAGTTGGCCAATGTTCTGTTTCCGCGTTTCAGCCTAAGAGTCTTGTGGCCATTGATGGCGCTCTTGCTAGTCGTGGCATATGCCACTTCGGGCCTTACAGCCAAATGGCATATTCCATGGAACGCCGACGTGGTGTTGTTTGCCTTGCCCTTGTTCTTTCTGGGGTGGCAGTACAAGGCCCATGGTTTGGCTCAGATGCGCAGGTTTGACTTGGCCGCGGCGGTTGTTTCAACTCTTGGCTTGGTGCTGGTTGTCAGCGGCGTCATTCGCACTCTTAACCTGAAGTACGTTGACTATGGCACCCCTGGCATAACGCTATTTTTTTGCCTGGCCGTGGTTCATTTGCTTGTACGGGTTACTCAGAAAATACCCGAAAAATCATTTGTGGGTAGCGCTCTTGCCAGCGCAGGTCAGGCATCCATGGTGATTATGTTCTTGCACCCTATGGTCCATATGGGATTGCAAGAATGGGTGACCGAAAATCGGCACGTCCGTATGGCTTTGGCTCTGGCTTTGCCGTGGATGTTGTTTTATTTGCTTCAACGCAGTCGTGTTACGCGGGCCGTTTTCCTGGGGTCAAAGCCAGATATTTTGTCTTTTGGGTTTATTAGCGGTGATGCTGGCCCGAAAAGACACAATGCATGAGTGGATGCGTGCAACGGATATTTTCAGTACCGCACCGTGTGAATTGATTCAAAAAATGCGAAGAGTCTATTGCCGATGCATTAGCTCTGTTGAATGGCCTTTTGCCAATGGGAGATCAGCTGTTTGCTGCAGTCTGTTCTTTCAAAACTGGTTTCTACAACTTTGCGCCCCTGTTGGGTCATTTCTACCAAGGACTCGGTGTGCGTGTAAGCCCAGTGGATTGCTTCCGCCAAAGCCTGTGGATCGTCTGGCGGCACCAGTAATCCGCTTACTTTGTGTTCAATTAGTTCTGGTATGCCAAAGATTCGGGTGGCAATAACGGGTACGCCCATCGCCATAGATTCGATGCAGGCAACGGGTAGTCCCTCGGAGCGGGATGACAGCACGAACAGGTCCGCATTGTTGAACTCATCTCGCACCACATTTCCTGGCTGTGCGCCGCAAAAGGTGACGTTGTCTGCCAAGCCAAGACTGTATGCCAAAGCCTGTAGGTCATTGAGCAAAGGGCCATCACCCACAATATTCAGTTGAAAATCGACCCCAAGGTCTTTGGCGATTTTCAGCGCCCGAATCAGAATATCTTGTGCTTTCATGGGAACCAATCGGCCCACATTCAATATTTTAATTTTGGCTTTGGGGGTGGTTTGAGGGGGTGAATAGGCAAACTGGTTTAAATCAATGCCGCAATGCACAAGGTGTATGGCTTCTCGACTGAGGGCATATTTTTCAACCATCAGATTTTGATTAAATTCGCTAATGGTTACTACGGCGCCGGCATTTTTGAAAAGCCTGGATGCATCCGGTACGCTGAGCGGGTCGTCAAAAATATCATAGCGGTGTGTGGTTACACCATATGGAATTCCGGTCCATTCGGAAATGGCGGCAGCATTGACAAAATTGGTGTCGGCAAAATGAGCGTGCAGGAACTGGATGTTCTGCTTTTTACACCAGGCTGCGGCGGGTAGTGTTCGAAAATACCCCCGGCTTCTGTGTTGCAGCGCGCTGATTAGTGTGCGAATGGTTCTTGCTGGATTTTTGATAAATAAATAGGCAAGTGCCTCAATTTTCTCGGCGATTTTTGTTTGGCTGATTTTGAATGGTTGTTTCGTCTCTATCAATGCACGAGCAGAATCATGAACCACGGAAGTGCTGCCTTGGTTGGCGTAAAGAATGCTTATGTTTTGCCCTAATTGCTGGGCAGATAAAGCTTCTTCCGATATAAAGGTTTGACTTGGCTCTGGAAAAGATACGAGAACGTAAGCTATATTCATAGGTGTTTACGGTAGCGTGTATTTAGATGGAAATGAGATGTTTCAAAAATCTCTTTGAGTTTTTGAAATTCCAACCATAGGAAATAAATCTCTTGATGTCATCCAAGTCTGGGCGATGGCCATACAACTTGCCAAACACCTGGAGAAACAAGGTTTGCCGTACGGTGTCGTCCACTTCCGGGTGCTTGGCAGATATACGCTCAAAGGCATTCACGATCCTGGCTTTTTTGGACTTGGAAATGCGGTCGGGGCGGTCGTCCACACTGAGCTGGTACAGGGCGGCATCCAGCAGCCTGGCGGGGCCAAACTGCTTCATGACCCGCACAAATAGGTCCAGGTCTTGCCACGCGGGCATGTCTACGTCGAACATGCCGCTTTCTTTGACGCGGCTGGTCAGGGTGAAGATCTGGTTGCCCACCACGTTGTATTCCAGCATATCCAGCCAGCCCATGGAGCCGCGCTTTTGCGAGGGCACGAGGGTGTGGCCGTCGTCGTAGATGTCTTGGGTATAGAGGCAGGAGAAGGCGGCTTTGGAGGCCTCTAGTACCTGCCAGTAGGCTAGCAGGCTGGCGATGCGCTCGGGCATGAAGGTGTCGTCGTCGTCCAGGCCGGTGATCCATTGGCCGTTGGCGGCGCTGATGGCGAGGTTGCGCGAGTAGGGAGCCCCCCGGGAGGTTTCGTTGCGGAAGAAGCGCAGGCGGTTGTCTTGCTCGGCCAGTGCTTGCAGCACGGCGGGGGTGTCGTCGGTGGAACCATCGTCCACTACCAGTAGCTCAATGTTGCGGTGGGTCTGGGCGAGTACCGAGGCCACGGCTCTGCGCAGCAGGTCCGGCCGGTTTTTGGTGGGCATGTAGATGGAAACTAGCATGGGGTCTGCGGTGTGTGTGGCTTGCAAGGGGTGGGTCTTTATCGGGTGCTGGCTGCTTGGCTGAGCTGCAGTGTGAGTGTTTGCACGGCTGTAGCAAATGCCGCGCCGGATGCTTGTGCCTTGAAGGCGCTGAGGTTGCGCCGCGCAATGCGCGTGGCACGGGTAGGGGACCGCTGCAGGGTGGCCAGGCGGTCGAAGGCTTTGTCCAGCTGCCCTACGGGAAAGAGGCAGACCGACGGCAGGTAGTCGCGGGTGCCGGCAAGGTCGCTGGCCAGCACGGGTAGCCCAAATGCCATGGCTTCAAGCATTACCAGTGGCACGCCTTCGTATCGCGACGGTATGAGCACCACATCGTGTTTGGCGAATTCGTCCAGTGGGTTGCCCCAGGGTTGCAGCACCAGGCAGCGGTCCAGCTTGGCATCTTGTTGTTTGGCGCGCAGCAGGGTGTCATGGTAAGGGCCTTCGCCCGTGATGTGTATGACGAAGCGGTCGGTGAGCTCGGGTTTGCCTTGGATGTGGGCCAGCAGCAGGTCAAGGCCTTTTTGGTGGTGCTCCAGGCGGCCCAGCACCAGGATGTGTAGTGGCGCATCTGGGTTTGCCGCACGGGTGCCCAGGCCCTGAGCGTAGCGCTGTTCAATGGCGGTTTGCACGGTGTTGGGCAGGGTGAAGATGGGCTGTGTGACACCTGACCAGGCACGAAACTCGGTGGCCTGGCTCGGGGTGATGGCGAGCCAGGCGTGCGGCAGCTTGCCGTAGAAGCCTCGGACTTTTTTGTCTAGCGTGGCACCCTGGGGCATGTCCATGGATTCGAAGCTGGCGAGTATGGGGACGTACATCACGGTGTACAGCCGTGTGAGTCGTGCCGCGTAGAGCCCAAAGCGCTGGGCAAACAGGCCGCCTTCGGCCACCACGGCCAGCTCGGGGGAGAGCATTCTTTTGGCGCGGGCCAGCACCATGAGCAAGCGTGCAAGGAACTTGAGCTTGCCCAGCTTTCCTTGGCCTGTGCCGGCCTTGTGCAGGGGGATGACCTGGCAGCGGCTACTGGCTTGCTGGGCCAGCCGGCTATCTGGCTGGCATACCAGCACGGGGTCGACGGTGCCTGCGGCTTTGAGCTCGTCTATCCAGCGCAGCAGCATGACTTCGTGGCCACCAAATTCTGTGGCCAGGTCAATAAACAGCCATACGCGGCGGCTGGCAGGTGCGTCGGGGGCGGCGCGATTTTGGCCGCTGAGTTTGGAGCCCAGCACCACGCGCAGCAACTCCATCATGCCTTTGCGGAACAGCACAAAGTAGCCCACAAAATACACAAGCGCACCTGCGACGGATGCGGCCACCAAGGCGGGGATGTCGCCAAAGGAAGCCAGCTTTTGGAATACGAAGTAGACCGCGGGCACCATGAGTGCGCTGCACACGAGGGGGGGCAAGAGGCTTTGCCAGAATTTGCGGTATGAGAGGTCGATCAGGTAGCTGACGTAGTAGGTTTGGGGGCCAAACATGAGCAAGTTGGCCAAAAAGTAATACATCGCAACGCCCACAACGCCTTGCGACAGGCCCAGGTAGAACGAGCAGACGGTAACGATGGCCGATAGCAAGCCCACCCGGAACAAGATGTCTGTGCGCCCCTTGGCGGAGTAGATGGCGCCTGTGGTGCTGATGATGGCTTGCATGGCGCCCACGGGGGCGAGCCAGCCAATGACGTGGGCTACGTCGCCCCATTGGCCGCCGAAGATGAACTGGGTGAAGGGTTCTCGCAGTACATACAGCCCGGCCATCATAGGGGTTGCAATGGCGGCCACCATGGCGACCGCACGTACATACAGGGCGGCCATGTCGGCATTGGAGTCTTGCTGGCGGCTCATCACCGGGAAGAGGGCCCGGCCTGCGACAAACGTGAGGTTTTGCAGCGGAAACAGCATGAGCTTGTAGGCCATGGAGTAGGAGCCCAGGGCCGCAGCGCCCAGGTAGCGGCCGATGATCATGCTGTCGGCGTTGCGGGACATGAAGTTGATCAGGTTGAAGGCGCTGAGGTTGCCGCTGTAGCCAAATATTTGCTTGATGCCCTCGCGGTCCCAGGTGAGGTGCGGGCGCCATTTGAATGCCAGCCAGGACTGTATGACGTAGAGCAGGGTGCTGGTGAGCGACTGCCAGACAAAGCTGTAAACGCCGGCACCTTGCATTGCCGCCACGATGGCGACGAGCAGTGCTACCGACGAGGCCACGATTTCAATGCGAGCCAGGGCGCGAAAGCCGGACTGCCGCTCCATTAGCGCCTGGTGCACGGCAGACAGGCTGCCAATGGGAAAGGTGAGCGCCAAAAAACACAGTATGGGTTGCAGCGCAATTTGTTTGAACCCGTTTGCAATCACGCCCGACAGTGCAATGAGGCCTATGCAGAGCGCCATGCCCAGCGACATTTGCAGCCAGAAGATGGTGGATTTGGTTCGCTCGGTCAGCTCTTTCTTTTGGATGATGGCCGATGAGGTGCCCAGGTCGCGTATGAGGGAGGCAAAGTTGGCCGCAGTCCACGCCATGGCCATGAGGCCATAGTCGCTGGGGGGGAGCAGGCGCGTCAAAACGCTCATTGCTACCAATTGCAGGGCAATCTTGTAGCCCTGGATCAGGATTAACCAACGTGCGTTGGAAAGCGCGGACATTCTGGTGGGTTCTTTCGGTATGGATGGTGCTGCATCGGGTACTTGCAGGGCCTGGGGCGCAGAGGGCTGGGGGGCGGTGGTGTGTGAAAGCAGCACTTGGCCTACTTTCATGCGGTGGTGCTTATCTGTGCACCTGGTTGCCCCCGCCTTGGCGTAGCGCCCGCATTACCGGATGACACCCAGCTTGAGCAATGTGGTTCGAATGAATTGGGGGCGCGCAGCCGGCACGAAACGCCACAGTATCAGTTTCATACCCATGGCTTGTGGTAGCAGTGCCACCAGCGTGGCCCAGACGCCAATCGTTGTTTTGCCCTTGGCCGACATGCCCTGCGGTATCAATAAGGCGCGCAGTACGTTGAGCCAGATGCGGCCCGCGTTGTCGTTGGGTATGGGATGGGTGCTGGGGCCAATACGCAGCGATGCCAGGCGGTAGGGGAGGTAGTGCAGGCTGTTGTTGATAGCGTCGTCTTGGATTTGGGTGCCTGCGCGCAGTGCGATGCGCCGCGTGTAGGTTTGGCGCTGCAAGGCCCGTACCACGTGCAGGTTGAATTGCTTGGCGTCGAGCTTGGAGGCTGCCCCATCATTGCGGCCATGTACCCGGTAGCAGCCCAGTGCCTTGGGGATCGTGATGACATCGCCCAGAAAGGGGGCTGCAGCGATGCAGATGGAGTCGCCTGGCCGGCCGCAGGCGTCGTCCAGCGGAAATATCTGGTTCAGGTAGGCGGGGGCGTAGGCGTTGCCGGAGCCTGGTGGGGTGGGGTAGGTGGTGGTCAAGGTGGCGCACTGGCGGATTTCTTCCGGAGTGGGAGTTCCTTGGAACTGCGGAATGGTGTTGCCCAGAGGTTGGGCTGCGCCGTCTACCGTGCGCAAGCGGAACTGCACCTTGCTGATGCCGGGGCGCCACACAGCGGCAATTTCACGCATCAGTTCGCGGTCCAGCAGGTCGTCGGAATCGAGAAACACGACGACATCGCCCTCTGCGAGTTTGTAGCCGGCGTTGTAGGCCACAAATTGGCCTGCGTTGGCTTGCAGCAGGGTGGTGATGCGACCTTCGTATTTGGTGAGGAGATCGCGAGAACCGTCGGTAGATCCGTCGTCCACCACAATGACTTGTATGTGCGGCCAGTCGATGTTCAGGGCGCTGTCAATGGCCTGGCCCAGAAATTCGGCGTAGTTGAAGTTGGGAATGATGACTGTCAGCCGCAATGGGCGCTGTGGATCGACTGTAGCGTTCATGCAAATTGTTCTTTCGCCATATTGCGGCTGGTGCTGATGCTGGGATCGGGTAGTGGGGGCGTGGGCCACAGGGCGAGCACGAGGTAGACGAAACACACGGTTTCTGGAATGAGCAGGTAGCCGCCCATCGCAAGCCAGTTTGCAAACAGTACGGCCCGGAGCTGAAATGGGGCTGGAAAGGCCGACAGCTTGTATGCCAAGAGGCTGAGGAACAGCACGAAGCCCAGTAGGCCGTATTCAAAAAGCAGCTTGGCCCAGGTGGGGTCGTGTGCCTCGAAGTCGTAGGCGGTGCGGATGAACAAGCCTGGGCCATTGCCCACCCACATGGACCAAGCTTTGGCGTTGATGAAAGCATCTACAACTTGCATGGGGGCCACATAGCGTGCGTAACCGCTGGTGCCTGGTCTGCTGAATTCGCTGCCTCGTGACAGGGTGAAGGCCAGGTTGAGTGGGTCACCTGCCATCGCGTTGGCCAGCAAGATGACTGCGATGGCGATACCCAGGCGCACCAGCGTTTTGGCCCGTAGTGGCAGGAGCAATCCAATGGCGAGCGCCAGTATCCCGGTTCCGGAATACGACAGGACCAGTGCAAGCCCGAAACAGAGCATGCGTTTGATGCGTTTGAATACGGCCACTTCAAGCACGAGCCCAAATGCCATCATGTAAGAGAAATTGGACGGTTCACGAAAAAAGATGCCGTTGGCTTTGAAGAACGAGCCAACCGGAATGGTGCTGTTGTAAATGCCTTGGGCGCGAATGCCTTCGGGAATCAGTTGCGAGATGTCAAACAGCCAGGGTTCATGGATCACAAACTGGGCATAGAACTGGATGATGCCGGCTGCAGCGCCCACCAGCAGGGTGTTGCTGAGTACTCGCATGGTCCATAGCCAGTGGCCTCGGTTGTCGGGGTGCACCCGCATGCCAAAGACGAAGGGCAAATAAATCACCATCAGCAAAAACATCGAGCCCATCGTGCCGGACGCACCGTTCTGCATATAGGTGTTGAACCAAAAGCTGGCAACAGCGACGGCGCAGATGCAGATATAGATCAGCAACGCTGGGACATCAATTGCGAACCACCCGGTTAGGGCCATTACCACCAGCAAACCATAGGTCAGTGGCAAGCTCGGGCCGAGTGACAGCGTATCGACGGATATACCCAGCCTATCTGTCATCACCAGGCTGATGATCAGGGCAATCAGGATATAGCGGATAGCCGGGCGCGGTCGAGTCGGTTCGACCATGGCGGCCGTCTTAGGCGGTGCTATATGGTTCGTATGTGTTGGCAAAGAGGATTGCGTGGAAGCAAGTACAAGCTTCTCAACCATGGGCCGCTGTCACTTTTGCCATATGCGGATGTAGTCGATTTGCAGCCGTGCGGGGAAGTCGTTGATGTCCTGCGGCGCACCAGGCCAATCGCCACCTACTGCCAGGTTGACCAGGACGTGGGCAGAGCCTGCATCGGCCCCACTTTTGTGCAGCCAGTAGAAGGGACGATCAGCGATCAGTTTTTCATCGACGTAATGGCGTACCCGCCCTGGTTCCCACAGCACAGCGAAGGTGTGGAAGTCATTGGCGTAGTCGAAACCCGGGCGGTAGCTACCCCATTGATCGAGCAGCGACATGGTGGACGGAAAGCTTTTGCCATCGCCGCTGTGCAGTATGTGGAAGCTGTTTTTGGTGGTGTCTCGGCCGTTGTTGACGATCTCCATGATGTCGATCTCGGGTGGCCAAGTTTGGTCTTGTGGGTTTAGCCAGAATGCGGGCCACAAGCCCCGCCCGGTTGGTACTTTCATGCGGGCTTCGAAGTAGCCGTATTGTCCGATCCACTTGGAACGCAACATGCCGCTTTCGATTTGTCCGCTTTTCAGTTCAAGGGGTACGCGTGCGACCAAGGAAAAGCCGGTGTTGCTGAACTCGTGGTTGTTGTTGTCGCGGTAGCGTTCCCACTCGTTGTTCAACCTGTCGAGCGTGCCACCGTTGTAGACGTACCGTGTATAGAATTCTGCGCGCATGTCATCCAGGTTCAGGATGGTGCGGCCGAAGGTCCAGTCTTTGATGAGGCGGTAGCTTTGGTCTGCGATGGGTGTGGGTGTGCCTGGATCGGCGGCCATTGTCAGGGTGGGGGCTGCCAATGTGGCGATCAGCAGCACACAACGGTACAGGAGATTGTGCAGAGTGGACAGGGTCATGTTGAGCTCCGGATATGCGCAGAAGCGCTTTGCACGGGTATCAATGATTCGTACAAACGGCGGGTCTTGATTCCAATCTCCGCCCATTCGTCGCCTGCACTGATGGCTTTTGCCAACGGCCGTTGGGTTACAGCGTGCTCAATGGCTTGGGCCAATGTAGCAGTGTCACCGGGGGGGAGCAACACACCGTGCTGGCCCTTTTCGACCTCGGCTGCGAAGATGCCCACTCGGCTGGCGATGACCCATTTACCCAAGGATTTGGTCAGGAACCATACGCCGCTGGCATCAATTTGGCGATAGGGAAATAGCAGGCAGTCGGCTTCGGCAAACAGTGCTGCCATTTCCTCTTCGGATTGGCGCTGGGGCCGCAGGTCGATGGTGTCGTTCAGACCTAGCTCTGCAATGCGCGCCTGCAGAGGGGCAATGTCCATGCGTGGTCTTCCGGCGATCACTACCCGCGTTTGGTGCAATACGTCTGGCGGCAGCATATGGAGTGCTTCAATTGCCAGGTCTATGCCTTTGTAGGGTTTGATTTCGCCAAACAGCAGAAAGCTGTAGCGCTTGTCTGTGCGTTCCACAGGCAAGGGCAGTGGGACTTGCAGGCGCAAGGCACCATGCGGAATGGTTTCGATGCGCTCTGCGGGTACGCCACGGTTGATAAGTGTGTTGCGGCCGCTTTCGGTGTGAACGATAACCCGGTGCGCCAGGCGCATGGGCACGTCAAAGCCGAAATTTTGTATGAATGAAAGACGTTCGCCGTTGAAGGGCACCGTGTCGTGCACGGTGAGTACCAGTGGACACCAGCGCCGTATCAGCAGCATGGCGAGCACGTCGAGTGGTGGCAGCACGGTCCATTGGAAATGCACGACGTCTGGCTTGCGGGTGCGTATCTTCCACAGCAGGTTGGTGAGTCCGGCCAGATGGGCGATGCCTTTGGCAACGGATTTGAGCTTGCCTGGCAGCCAGTTGGCTTCGTCCGTGCGGCGGTAGAAGAAGGGATCGGTTCGTTCAATGGGCAGTTCCTGCCGGTCGCCTTTGCGCGTGGGGCGCGTGGCCCACATGGGTTGGGTTCCCGCGGCGAGGAGGCCTTCGGTCAGCCCTGCGTTGTAGGGGGCCGTAAAGAGCGAAGGGTCCACCAGCAATACGTGCAGAGGGGGGGACTTGATCATGGGTTGGTGGCCCCGGCTGTAGCGTCAGCATGTCGCAGGGGCTGCGCGCCAGGTTGCCAGGCCGATTCTCGGACGAAGGCGAGCCCGGCAAAGAAGCCCAAAGCCCAGCTGGTATGCATGGTGGCTGCGGCAAGTCCGGCCAACAAACCGCAGGGCGAGCGCTGTTGCCACGCCACGGAGATGGAGGTAAGGGTTAGTGCTGTAAGGTAGCAGAGGGGCAATAGCAGCAGTAGCGGGAACCAGGCCCCGAGCATGATGGCTAGAGCAGAGAGCACCAAGTTGGCGGGCACCGCCAGTTGGCGCGCGCGCATGGACCCAGGGTGCCTCCGGACGGTGCGGGAGCGGCCACGACCGTACGCAAAGTATTGTTTGGCTAGGCTGGCCAGCGTTGCGCGCGGATGGTAGCCCAGGCGGATGTCTGCATCCAGGTAGATCTTGCCGCCAAGTCGGTTTTGGCGGCAGTCAAGCTCCGCATCTTCATTGTGGGTAAAGGTTTCGTCGTAACCATTGACCCGCTGAAAAGAGGCCATGCGAAACGCAGCATGGTGGCCATGGTCTACAAAGCCGCTGAGGCGCCCGCCGCGGTGCGCGGAACCGCCGGTACCGGCCCAGGTGTTGGATGTCCAGGCGACCGCCTTCTGCAGGCAAGTGGTGCCGCTGGAGTCCATGGGCACTACCACCGAGTCGGCCTGGGTGCGGTCCAGCGTTTCGACAAGTCGTGCTAAAAAATGTTGCGGGTATTGGGCGTGTGCATCGCATCGCACCAAAACATCGACACCTTGGCCGAATTGTGCGACGGCCAGGTTCACCGCCGCACTTTGGATTCGACGAGGGTTGTGCAGGTAATGCAGACGGGAATCTGCCTGTGCCAGGCGTTGAACATGCGCGACAGTTCCATCGGTGCTACCGCCATCGGCAATGACGAAGGTGACTTGTGCTCCAGGTGGCGTTTCTTGACTGAGCGAGCGCAGCACGCCTTCAATCGTGCGGACCTCGTTCAACGTTGGAATAACAACGAGGATGGAGCGGGTGGCATCAAAGCTCATGGCGTTGGGTGCATTCCAAATTTGTACCACGGGGCGACGACATAGACCGTAACCGTATCTGTTTAATCGTCATTGAGGATGCTTCCAACCAGTGCTACACCGTTGTCCTGGAGCCTCCGGGCTAGCAGGGCTGCTTCTGATACTCGGCTCAGGTTCTTTCGGGTGATCATGACTGCTGCGCCAGCGCGTGAGGCGATGATTTCCGCATCGGCAAAGTCGGTGCCGGCCGGGGTGTCGACAATGATTACGTCGAATTCTTTTGCAGCGACATGCAGCAGCGCGCCGAATGCGCTGCGTCCCAGCAATTCCTGGGGATTGGGGGGTACGGCTCCCGCAGGCAACACGAACAGGCTTTTTAGGCCAGGAACTCCAAGCACGGCCTCCATACCAGCGCGGTCTGCCAGGATGCCGGATAAACCAGCACTTTTGCCGAGGGCAAATAATTCGTGTTGGCGGCCTTTGCGTAGGTCGGCATCAATTAGCAGCGTGCGTTCGCCTTGCTGGGCAAATACGATTGCGAGGTTGGCCGCAATGAAGCTGCGGCCCTCGTTGGGGCCTGGGCTTACTAGTGCGATGACTTTGGTGGCCGTCTCGTTGTTAAACCAACGCAGCATCAGTTGGCTGCGGACGGCTCGCATATTTTCCCCAACGCGGCTGAAGGGTTTGTAGGCGGCAACTAGTTCGGGACTGCGGCTCGTGTCTTTCTCTGAGAGATAGGTGTAGTCGAACTGCCTGGAGAGGGCGAAGTCGATATCTTCGCGAGTCAGCAACTGCAGTGCCAATGCGGCATCGCCAAAGTTGGATTTGTCTTGTTGTTGGCGTTGCAGGATACGCTCTGCATCCTGGGCAGTTAAACGGCCGCTAGAAACCAATATGTCGCCAATAGAGCGGGCGGCACTTGCCAGAATGGGTGACTTGCTTAGGCTTTCTGGCGCGTTCATGTGCGTGCTCCATTGGAAGTCAATGCTGCAAGCTTGCCTGGATTGGACCGTTTGATCATAGTGCCGGCAGATGCAATGGAGCCTAGAACCGGCAGGTTCAGTGTTTCGACCAAATCGTAGGTGGAGCGTATACGTCGGTTGAGTAGTTCGAGCACTACGGCAAGCCCTATGCCTAACAAGCTACCCACGAAAATGGACAAGACAACATTGAGAAGCGTGCGGGGTTTGGATGGCCGCGTGGGAGGTAGGGCGGCGTTCAAGACGGAGATGTTGGTTTGGCCGTTTTGGCTTTCCAAATTGGTTTGGGAGGAGCGTTGGCTGAGGGTTTCGTAAGCGCGCTGGGCAGTTTCGATATCGTGGCGCAATACGTTGAGTTCGTCGCGCTGTTTATTGAGTACTAGCACACGCGCTTTTTGGGCTGCCAAGGCGCTTTGCAGTTGCTGTTCGCGTTGCTTGCTGACCTGGTAGGTGGTATCGATAGAGCTCGTAATCTTGCGTGTTTCAGCATCTAGCTGCGTGCGTAGCATGGCCAATTCGGCTTCTGTACGTTGGGTTTGGGGGTGGTTTTTACCCAAGATAACGTTGTTGTCTTGTAGCTTTGCGTCCAGCCGGGCGATGTCTGCTTTCAAGCCATTGATCAGAGGGCTTTGCATGACTTCTGCGACGGTATCGGCCTTGCTGTTTTTACGTTTGCTTTCGCTGTCGGTTGTTTGGCCTTGGATGACGGTTAGCTGGCTGGACGTGTCGTTCAGCTTGGCAGTTTCGTAGTCCAGGCGTTCATCGGCAGACACGATGCCATTTTGTTGTTGGTAAGTGCTGAGAGCCCTTTGAGCATTTTCTAGCCGCTCACGCGTTTGCTTGAGCTGCTCATCAAAAAATGCAGCGTATTGGCGAGCAGGGGCTAACTTCAGGTCGACGTTAATGTCCAAATAAGCTTGGGAGAATGCGTTTGCTGCAGCGGCGGCAAAGTCGGCGTTTTCACTGGTAAAACTGATGTTAATGACGTTGCTGTCGCGTGCTGGCTTGGCATTGAGATTGATTTGCAGCAGATTGGACAGCCATAAATCGAGGTCACCCTTGCCTTCAGCGTCTTCCAGCCATTTGTTGCGGATCCAAGTGCCTTCTCCTTTGGGAAGTAGCGTGGCCACTCGCTGGGCTACTCTTTGACTATTGATGATGTCAATTTGCGTAGCCATATAGCCGGGCGCGATCATGCCGGACAGCATTTGACCACTGATGGGGTCGGGAGATTTGACGTCCAATACAACGGCGGCATTGGCTGTGTATTGTTTGGGTAACCATAGCGTGACTGCTATAGCGGCGGCAGTCGTTACCAACAAGGTAATGAGTGCGACTTTGTAGCGAGCCCGAAGTATCAGGAAGAATTGTTGCGGTGTCATGGTGTGCTCGGCGATTTAGAAAAGGCTTTCACGAACATAGATCACATCGTTAGGCTGCAGGACATCTGTCAGTGCTGGGGTTGTTTGTTGCACAACTCCTGAGGCATCTCTGCGGAACAAGCGCAACCGGGATTCACTTCCCCTGTTGGTGGGGCCGCCGCCCGTGGCTAGGGCTTGCATGACCGTCATGCCCCGCTCAATGCGGTACTGGCCATTCTTTTGCGCTTCGCCATAGATGAAAAACACGGGGGCTTTGTGCACATACAGCCTGTCGCCACTGACAATAATCTCGTCTTCCTCGGGTTTACCCTCGAGAAACAAAGATGGTACGTCAATTATCTTGCGGAAAGGTTTACCAGCACGTAGACCTGTCAGGATGACTTTGTCGTCACCAACGGGCGTGGTTCCTCCGGCCATTGCCAGCAGGTCGCTCACACGGATATTGGTGGTTTCCAATGGGAATCGTCCAGGACGATTCACTTGCCCCAGTACGGAAGCTTGGCTGCCACGTGTTTGCACTAGAACGATATTGACCTGCGGCTGCTGCAGAAATCCACCGCTTTTCAAGGCGGTGGCAATTTTCTTTTCTGCGGCCCCAATGGTGAGGCCAATGAGCTCGACAGAGCCAATTAAGGGGTAGCTGATGGTGCCGTCTTCAGAAACACGGGCTTCCACAGTGAGGTCGGGATTCTGGAATACCAGTACTCGGATGGCATCCCCAGCGCTTAACCGAAAGTCGGCTTTGTCTTGGGCATGGACAGGCAGCACCTGAAGGGCCGCACAAGCGCATAAAAGCAAAAAGAAATACCGAAAGGTGCGCAGTAGGTTTGTCATTATTTGTCCGTAACGGCCAAGCGGGCCGGTCATACATTGCGTCAAAAATTCAGCTGGGCACTCACACTTGCGCCGTTGCTTTTGAAGTCAGAGTCCGCCACATTCGACGAACGCCTTTCGTTTTGCAGGGCGAGGCTCAGCACGATGGATTGCCTCGGGCTCCAGTCCAGTGCTATCAGGCTTGAGCGGGTGGTGTCTTGCCTATTGACGGACAGCGTGCTTCCCGGCAGGGCTCCCCGGTAGTCCTGAAGTAGGTAGGCATAGTTGAATCGCAGACTTGTATGCGCTGTGGCGTGCCACACAGGTGACAGTGCAAGCCTATTGCCTGTAATAAAGCTACTGGTATCGGTTTGGTATGCACTTAAAGTGCGAGCGGCGACTGCAGTTAGATCTACTTTGGATGTGACATCCCAGGTCAGACTTAAATCTCCAACAGGCCCGCTGTAATCGCGTTGCGCTAGATCTGGATGACTGCGCTGGAAATGGGCTAAACGTGCGCTCAATTTCGTTTTGCCAGTCAATATCCACGCCGCGCGCAGCTCATGCTCGGTTTCGTCAAAGCTATTGGGTATGGCCTGAACGAGGTCTTGTTCTCTGTTGTAGTAGTCGCCGCTACCTTTTCGCAGGCGATAACTTAAGGAGTTGCCCGATGGGAAAACGTAACGTAAGCCAACCGATGCACTGTTGACGCGAGAGTCACCTTCTTGGGATATGGACAATTCGTTGGTGCTACGCACCTGCTCAATACCGCCAATCAGGTGGACAGCTGCTCCCAGATCGGCATCTGCACTAAAGCGTAGTGCCGTATCGGTGCGCACGTTGCGCTCTTTGGTAGTGACGAACTGAATCGTATTGTTGAGTGCTTGTTTGCGGTCCGCGCTCAAGATGCCGTGCACTCGGGGTGTCAAACTCCAATTCCATGCACCTGCGTAATTCAGTGCATCAAAATTTAAATAGTCGAAGTTTTTATACCGAGAGTCGATTATGTTGGCATTTAACTGGAACTCTTGAAGAGAATAAGTTTTGTCTAACGTCAATCCAATCGAGGTGATATCAATTGTGTCAGACTTGGTTGATACCCCCAGCGCTGATTGGGGTGTGACATTTGAAGAAATTCGGAACACATTGCTATCAGTCTGCCGCATATATTTTGCAGACATATTGAAGGTGTCTTGTGCATCTGCATATGCCGCTGAAGTACCCGAAAGGGATGCAGCAACGGTTATGGCTATCCAATGTGTAGGCTGTAATTTCATTTGTTCATACAGATGGAATTATTGGTCTTGAAAATACATTTTGGGAAAAATAGTTCGTCTGAGCTAAGTGTTTTGTATATATCAGAAAGCTTTGCTGTCATTGAATACAACACGAATCGTCTTGAAAATAATCAAAAGATCAAGTCTTAGCGACCAATTGCGCAGGTAGTCCAAGTCATACTCAATGCGATGGCGCATATGAACCAAATCGTCGCCGCCGCGGTAGCCATTGACTTGTGCCCAGCCTGTGATGCCTGGTTTCACCTTGTGTCGAATCATATAGCCCGATATCAGCTTGCGATATTGCTCATTTACTGCAACAGCATGCGGTCGTGGGCCTACGATACTCATTTTTCCTTCAAGAACGTTGAGGAACTGAGGTAATTCATCCAATGAGGTTTTCCTAATGAATGCCCCCAGGCGCGTAACCCGGGCATCATTTCGAGTAACTTGCGTGTATGTTTTTTCGCCATCTTCCGTAACCGACATCGAGCGAAATTTGTATACTACTATTTCTTTCCCATCGAGTCCGTAGCGACGTTGCCGGAAAATAATTGGTCCAGGGGAATCTAGTTTTATACCAATCGCAATTGCGATTAAAACAGGTGAAACCAACAAAAGAATGATTAGCGAAAGAAGAATATCGCTCAATCTTTTTACAGCACCGTTGGTTCCTCTAAATGGTGTTTCGCAAACAGCAATTACAGAAGTACCGCACACCGAACCACTCCGGCCTTGGATCAAGTCTGTGACAAACATGTCCGGCACAAAATAAATTGAGGCGGTTGTATCTTTCAGGTCATCCAGCACTTGCAGTATGCGAGGTTGGGATGCCATTGGCAAAGATAGATAAATTTTCTGAATGTTATTGTCTCTTGCAAACTGTGGCAAGGCGTGTAATTTATCTATAAGGGCAAAACCAGAGGGCGCATTGAGGCGATGCAATTCGCGATCGTCAAAAAATCCCATGAGATCAATGCGGGAAAAAGGGGTTTCCCGAATACGTTTCGCAAGTGCAATTCCTTGCGTATTCATGCCTACAATTACCGCGCGATGCGGAGGACCTTGCAGGTTGATGATTAAAGGTGCGGCTAGGCGTAATGCCCGATGTGTTGCTATCTGGGTTAAGGGTGCTACCCATAACCAAGTAACTACGGCGCTATGTGGAAAATATTGTATGTAATGGGTGACGGCACCAACTGCAAGCAGAAGAGTGGCGATGGCTGCCCAATTGATAAGCGTTTGGGCAATAAGCTTTTTCAGCGAAGATTGTAAGTGCGTCGTTCCTGGGAACGTCATCGCAAAAACAATTACAGATAGGATTAGGTATGCGGGTGGTACGCTATTTTCAAAATATATAGCAATAGCCCACAATGTCAATACTAATACCCCTGGATCAATTGCAGATTCAATTAGGCTCAGTAGATTGTCTCTGCCGAGCGTGCCGGGGCTGTCACTGCCTGGGGCAATTGGGGCGGGGTTTAGAAGAGATTGAGATTCCATTGAGGTCGCTGTCCTCGGGTTGTACATGTATCTAGTGTATTTTTAAAAATACCACTGAATATTTTTGCAATTGAGGCATGTCTAATTGCTAACGGTGTTAATCTTCTTTGATTTTTTGCTATATTCGTAAAAAATCGTTTGGAAAATTGGCGCTGGCGCTATAAAGGGGCGCTCCAATGTACTGCAGCTTTTTTACCTGCTGAAATACTTCATTTTTATGGCGATAAATTATCGCAATGCTAATTTCATTAAATGACAGTTTTTTCGGGGTGAAAATTTATGTCAATTGAGCTTTCGGCACCTTTGGTGTTGGGCGGTCTTTTTGCGGGTTTATAAACTGATGTTTGGTTCGCTTTGTGACTCATCCCCGTGTTTACCCCAAGTATGTCTTAGAAATTTGACACGAAGCCTAGCTTGGACGTGAAATTTCGTAAGCGAACGCTACAGGTCCGCCCTCTGGTTCGTCATTCGGTGCAGATTTAATTGGAACTGCAGCCGAACTAGTTGTTGGATTGCACATCGTTTCCATTTTGGGGTTTTATCTTCTAGAAAAGCATGTTTTGTGCCAGGTGACGTGGCGCATGTCTTCTGTCGTGTTTGCCTGGTGTAACTTGGGAGGGTTAGGCGTGCCCCGTGACCATCAGCGTTTGTTTGTGTTTCTCGCTCTTGTGTGGTTTAGAGCCTGAGGCTTTGGGCCTGGGTGAGGTGTGTGAGGCGGTTAAACTCCGCGCTGTCATTTTCTCGTCATATTTCTGACGCAATCCCCCTTAGGAGTCTCGCCATGCTGTTTGGCAAGCTGTTGCCGCGTGAAGGCAATTTTTTCGAAATGTTCAACCAGCATGCGGATCGCATTGTGGAGGCGGCGCGGGCTTTTTCCTTGTTGGTGGCGAACTATGGTGATCCGCAGTTGCGCGAGCGCTATACCCGTGAGGTGGATACGGCCGAGCATGCGGCCGACCGCGTCACGCGCGAAGTCAACAAGATGTTGCACAAAACTTTCATCACGCCGATTGACCGGGAGCAGATCCATCAGCTGATCAACACCATGGATGATGTGGCGGACGTGATCCAGGATTCTGCGGAGACCATGTCTTTGTATGACGTGCGCCACATGACGGAGGACATGTCCCGCTTGACGGAGTTGAGTCTCAAGTGCTGTGAGCGCCTGAAGGATGCGGTTTATATGCTGGCCAAGATTGCCGAGCCCAAGGTTGCAGAGGCCGCCCTGAAAACATGTGAAGAGATCGACCAACTGGAGTCGGATGCAGATCGGGTCATGCGCTCCGCCATGAGCAAGCTGTTCCGCGAGGAGCCCGATGTGCGCGAGCTCATCAAGCTCAAAGCTATTTACGAGTTGCTGGAAACCATCACCGACAAATGTGAGGATGTTGCCAATTTGATCGAGGGCGTTGTCCTCGAGAACTCCTGAGTCGGGGCTTTAGATGGCTACGGTGCAGGTGGGCTTGTGGGTGGTGGTAGTGCTGGTCGTTATGGCGCTGCTGTTTGATTTCATGAACGGCTTCCACGATGCGGCGAATTCAATTGCGACTGTGGTGTCCACGGGGGTGCTGAAGCCGGTGCAGGCGGTGGTGTTTGCTGCGCTGTTCAATTTCGTCGCCTTGTTTATTTTCCATTTAAGCGTTGCGGCGACGGTAGGCAAGGGGATTGCCGACCCGGGTGTGATTGACGTTCACGTGGTGTTTGGTGCGCTGATGGGGGCGATTTTCTGGAATCTGGTGACGTGGTACTACGGGATTCCCAGCAGCTCCTCGCATGCGCTGATTGGCGGCATTGTGGGGGCGGTGGTGGGTAAGGCGGGTTCGGGGGCGCTGGTGGCTAGCGGCATTTTGAAGACCGTGGCCTTTATTTTTGTGTCCCCGATTCTGGGCTTCTTTTTGGGGTCGCTGATGATGGTGGCGGTGGCCTGGATTTGTCGCCGTGCAACGCCATCCAAGGTGGATCGCTGGTTCAGGCGGCTGCAATTGTTATCTGCGGGGGCTTATAGTTTGGGCCATGGCGGCAATGATGCGCAGAAGACGATCGGCATCATCTGGATGTTGCTGATTGCGACCGGCCACGCGGCTGCTACCGACGCCTCTCCGCCGACGTGGGCCATCGTGAGTTGTTACACGGCGATTGCTGGTGGAACCATGTTTGGTGGCTGGCGCATCGTGAAGACCATGGGTCAAAAGATCACCAAGCTCAAGCCTGTGGGTGGGTTTTGCGCTGAAACTGGCGGTGCATTGACCTTGTTTTTGGCAACGGCCTTGGGCATTCCTGTCTCCACCACGCACACCATCACTGGTGCCATTGTGGGTGTGGGTTCAACCCAGCGTGCCAGCGCGGTGCGTTGGGGGGTGGCTGGAACCATCATCTGGGCCTGGATTTTCACCATCCCCGCCAGCGCTTTTGTGGCTGCCGTGGCCTACTGGTTCAGCCTGCAGATTTTCTGATCATGGAGTGCTTTTGGGCGTTACTTCAATTTGGTATTCGAAGTAACGCTGAAAGCTGAAAGCCAGGCTGGCCATTAGGGTGCCGGTGCCGACCAGCAGGGCGCAGACCAGTGCGCCTACTGTAAGCCAGTTGGATTGGCCAGGCGCCGCTTCGGTGTCTGTCGCGGGGTTGTAGGCCGCATTCCATTTCTCTGGCGTCTTGAGTCCGTAGACCAAAGCAGACAGCGCGCCCGCGCTAATGGTCAGCCCAAGCAGCGGAATTAATACCCAACTCCAATGGTCGTCCAGACCTATCTGCTGCGCACGAATGACGCCATACAAGCCTAGTGCCGAGGGAAGGGGGTACAGCCAGCCCCAGATATCGCCCATGCCGCGTAGGTAAAAGCGGTGCAGACCCAGCGGGCCGCCCAGAAAGGCTAGCCAGGCCGCGAGTGTTTTATTTTTCATGTGTGGGTCTATTCGGGTGAATGGGTGTCGCCCGCGCCGATGGCTTTTTCCATCAGCACCACGTCCAGCCAGCGACCAAATTTCCAGCCGCAAGACTTGAGTATGCCCACCTGGGTGAAGCCCAGGTTGCGGTGCACGCCGATGGAGCCCGCGTTGGCAGAGTCTCCGATAACGGCGATCAACTTGCGTACACCAACTCTTTCGGCCTGCGTGGCCAGCTCGGTCAACAACAAGCGTCCCAGGCCTTTGCCTCCAATATTGGGGGCCATGTAGATGGAGTCTTCGGCGGAAAATCGGTACGCGGGGCGTGGTTTGAACCAGTTGCAGTAGGCAAAGCCCAACACCTGGTCTGCGTTCTCTAGCACCAGATAAGGCAGGCCTTTGGCGAGTACGTCGGCTCTGCGGCTGGCCATGTCTTCGGCGCTGGGGGGGGTGGTTTCAAAGGTGCCGGTGCCGTGCAGGACGTGGTGGCCATAGATGGCGGTGATGGCGGGAATATCTTTGTCGTGGGCGGGGCGTATGGTTGGCATGTAGAAGGACGTTATAATGGAGGGCTTTTCAGCGTGTCACTGGCTAGGTGGTCAGTTGCGTGTCTCAACGCTGGAATATATCGCTAGGTCCCTACATCAAGTTGGGCCTGGTACATCGGTTGAAATGGTTCAACCATCCCGAAGGATAAATCATGGTCGTTATTCGACTCGCCCGTGGCGGTGCAAAAGCACGCCCGTTTTTCAACATTGTTGTGACCGACAAGCGCACTCGCCGCGATGGTCGTTTCATTGAACGTATCGGTTTTTACAACCCGATCGCTACCGCCAATGAAGAAAGCATCCGCATTGCCCAGGACCGTTTGACCTACTGGCGCGGCGTTGGTGCACAAGCTTCCCCCACGGTGGAACGCCTGATTGCACAAGCGGCCAAAAAAGCTGCTCCTGCTGCTTAATTAAATGTATTCGGGCAGAGCCGGGTCGCTAATGCGGCCACGCCTGCCCCGCAAAATCCCATGATGCCTCTTTTAGATACCGCTGAATTGCCGGCGGATGCCGTCGAAGTGGGGCGCATCGGTGATGCATGGGGAGTCAAAGGCTGGTTCAAAGTCGTCTCCCATAGCGCCGCACCCGAGGCGCTTTTTTCTTCCAAACGTTGGTATTTGCTCCCCACCGAACGTGGCGCCAAGCACTTTGAAGGTGCTCGCCTGTTGCGCGTGGCTGAAGCCAAGGAACATTCTGGCGGCGTGGTGGCCCAGGCGCATGAAGTCGTGGGGCGCGATGCCGCTGAGGCTTTGCGTGGCTCTCGTATTTTTATTGCGCGTGCCAACTTTCCAAGTGCTGCGACCGATGAATACTATTGGGTCGATCTGATCGGTCTGGATGTGCTGAACCGCGAAGGTGTGGCATTGGGGCAGGTCAAGGAGCTGATGTCTACCGGTGCGCAAACCGTGCTGGTGGTGGCTTACGAGGCCCTGGATGCCGCGGGCGTTGCGCAGACGCTCGAGCGCATGATCCCGTTTGTAGCGGCCTATGTGGACAAGGTGGATTTGCCCACGCGCTGTATCACCGTGGACTGGCAGCCGGACTACTAGGCTGTAAGGCGCTGCGTATGCGGTTCGACGTCATCAGTTTGTTTCCCGAGATGTTTTCGCCGTTTTTGACCAGCGGCGTGGCACGGCGTGCGTTTTTATCTGGCCTGGTACAAGTCCAAATCTGGAATCCCCGTGATTTTGCTGACGGCAATTACCGCCGCGTCGATGACCGTCCGTTTGGCGGCGGTCCGGGCATGGTGATGATGGCGGAGCCCCTGGCGCGCTGTCTGCGTGCAATCCAGGTGGATCGTGCCGATGCCTCGCCGGCGCCTGTGGTACTTTTTTCTCCCCTTGGGCAGGCCCTGAATCACACAGCGGTTGAAGCCTGGTCCGCCAGCGCTGGTGCCGTGCTGGTGTGCGGGCGCTACGAGGGTATCGATCAGCGCTTCATTGATCAATTTGTGACCCACCAGATCAGTCTGGGTGACTTTGTCCTGTCCGGCGGCGAAATTGCGGCCCTGGCTTTGCTTGATGCGGTGGCGCGGTTACAGCCCGGTGTGTTGAATGACGAGGGCAGCCACCAATTGGATAGCTTCAACCCCGCCCTTGATGGGCTGCTGGACTGCCCGCACTACACCCGGCCTGAAATATGGGAAGAGCACCCGGTGCCGGATGCGTTGATGTCCGGCCACCATGTGCAGATCGAGCGCTGGCGCCGAGACCAGCGCCTGCAATTGACGGCGCAGCGGCGCCCGGATTTGCTGGAGGCGGCACGGGCTGCGGGTCGCATCAGTCGGCAGGACGAAGCTGCCTTGAAGGTAGTGTCCCGTAGCTGAATGGTGTCGTTGGGGTGAAATGCTATAATCAAAGGCTTTTCGATCCTCTGCCTGGCCGCTTTGCCATCCCGGTAAAAGCATTTTTTAGGCGCATGCATGATCACTAGAGGAAAACCATGAACTTAATCGAAATCCTAGAGCAAGAAGAAATTGCCCGTCTTGGCAAGACCATCCCCGCTTTCGCCCCCGGCGACACGGTGATCGTTAGCGTCAATGTGGTTGAAGGTTCGCGCAAGCGCGTGCAGGCCTATGAAGGCGTTGTGATTGCCAAGCGCAATCGCGGCCTGAACAGCGGCTTCACCGTACGTAAGATCTCCAGCGGCGAAGGCGTGGAACGTACGTTCCAAACTTACAGCCCGCTGATCGCTGGTATTGAAGTCAAGCGCCGCGGTGATGTCCGCCGTGCCAAGCTGTACTACCTGCGTGACCGTAGCGGCAAGTCGGCTCGTATCAAGGAAAAGCTGCCTAACCGTGTCAAAGTGGCCGCAGCAGCAACAGCCGCTTAATTCGCACTGTTCTCCTTGGAAAAACCGCCCAAGCGTTAAGCTTGCGGCGGTTTTTTCTTGGGGCGTACCATCTGCTGCTGTGACCCAGCCTTCACCCATTCCTTTGTCCAAGCTGCCCAACTTCGATCCGCGCCAGGTGCCGGTGGTGGGTAGCGACGCGCATTTGCCGGCGGTCACCGCCACGGCCTTGCAGCCGGATGCCTTGCGCCAGCGTTTCCTGTTCCCGCCGTCCTGGCAGCCTGAAGTACGGGCCGAGCCGCGTTTTACCGAGCGCGCGCCGGTGCATGCCTCCGTGTTGATCCCCATCGTGCTGCACCCCCGGGAGCGGGGCGGCCCTAGCGTGCTGTTGACTCAGCGCACCACCCGCATGTCCAACCATTCTGGTCAGATTGCCTTTCCGGGTGGCAAGGCCGATGCCACCGATGTAGATGCTGTCGCCACGGCCTTGCGCGAGGCTTGGGAAGAGGTGGGCCTGCCCCGTGCCTATGTGCAGGTGATAGGTGAGCTGCCGGTTTATTTGACCGGCACAGCCTTCATCGTTACGCCGGTGGTGGCACTGGTGCAGCCCGGCTTCACCCTGGTGCACCAGCCTGAGGAGGTGGCCGATGTGTTTGAAGTGCCCTTGGCATTTTTGATGGACCCGGCCAACCACCGGCGCCACCATTTCGACTGGGAAGGCGGGCAGCGCGAATGGTTTTCCATGCCCTACCAGGATGCCCATGGCGAACGTTTCATATGGGGCGCCACTGCCGGAATGCTGCGAAACTTCTACCGTTTCCTATCGGCCTGAAAGCGCGTCGCCGCAGGTCGTTATGATCGTGGGATGAGCTTTTTCGCGATCATGTTTGCGCTGCTGCTGGAGCAGGTCCGCCCCCTGGCCCGAGACAACCCGATCCACGGCATGCTGCGCGCCTGGGTGCGCGGCTGTAGCCGTAATTTCGATACGGGCTCCGCCCAGCATGGCTGGTTGACCTGGTTGTTGGCGGTAGGCCTGCCCAGCCTGGTGACCTTGGGCTTGCATTGGGTTCTGGCCTGGTTCGCGGGCTGGCCATTCGCGGTGGTGTGGAACGTGGTCGTGCTTTATGTCACTCTGGGTTTTCGCCAGTTCAGCCACCACTTCACTGAGATCCGCGATGCGTTGGAAAGCGGCGACGAGCCCTTGGCGCGCCAGCTGCTCGCGCGGTGGCAGCAGGTCGATGCTACCGAGCTGCCGCGTAGTGAAATCGTGCGCCATGTGATCGAGTATTCGGTGCTGGCCGCGCACCGCCACGTGTTTGGCGTGCTGGCCTGGTATTCCATCGGCGCAGCGTTGGGCCTGGGCCCGGCTGGTGCGGTGTTCTACCGCCTGGGTGAATTTGTATCGCGTTACTGGCGCTACAAGGACCCACAACAACTGGCCAGCCCTGCGCTGCAGCAGGTGGCTAATGGCGCCTGGACTTTGATCGACTGGCTGCCCGCGCGCATCACGGCGTTTGGTTTTGCCGTTGTGGGCAGCTTTGAAGATGCCATCGACGGCTGGCGCAATTACGCCCAGCGCTTTCCCAACGACAACGACGGCGTAGTGCTGGCCGCTACCTCGGGTGCCTTGAATGTGCGCCTGGGCGGCGAGGCCTTGAAGACCACCGAACCCCCGCAGTCCGGCCACGGCCTGCCGCTGGAGATGGATGTGGATACCGAATCCACCCCCGGCCGCGACCCCGAGCTGGGCCACTTGCGTAGCGTGGTCGGACTGGTGTGGCGCACTGTTGTCCTCTGGATGGGCTTGCTGGCCCTGCTGACCCTGGCAAATCTGCTCGGCTAGTGTTTATAAGAAATAAGGCTCTGGCGCAGGTAATGCCTGTGCTGGAAGCTATGAAAGTAGTAGCATTTTGACTTCTTCTCCACCGTCTTTCTGGAGCCCGGTTGTTGCCGGGTTGGTGCCTTATGTGCCGGGCGAGCAGCCCAAGCTGCAGAACCTGACCAAGCTCAACACCAACGAGAACCCTTACCCGCCGTCCCCCAAGGTGCTGGCCGCCATCCAGGCCGCGGCGCAGCAGGGCTTGCAGCTGTATCCCGACCCCGAATCCACGCTGCTGCGCGGCCGCATCGCCCAGCAATACGGTCTGCAGCCCGAGCAGGTGTTCGTGGGTAATAGCTCGGACGAGGTGCTGGCCCATGCCTTTTTTGCGCTGTTCCAGCATGGCGATGCGCCGCTGGTGGTGCCGGATGTGACCTATAGCTTCTACCAGGTGTATTGCGGCCTGTACGGCATCCCTATGCATGTGGTGCCGCTGGACGAAGGGCTGCGCGTCAATGTGGAAGCCCTGGTTGACCCCGGCGAGGTGGCTGGCGTGGTGCTGGCAAATCCGAATGCGCCCACGGGCATCGGCTTGCCGCTGGCGCAGATTGAGCGCCTGTTGCTGCTGCATCCGCAGCGCGTGGTGCTGGTGGACGAAGCCTATGTGGATTTTGGCGGTGTGTCTGCCGTGGGCCTGATTGACCGCTACCCGAATCTGCTGGTGACCCAGACCCTGTCTAAATCACGTTCGCTGGCCGGTTTGCGGGTCGGCCTGGCCTGTGGCCAGCGGCATCTGATCGAGGCGCTGGAGCGGGTGAAGAACAGCTTCAACTCTTACCCCTTGGGCCGCCTGGCACAGGCGGGCGCCTTGGCGGCCTTCGAGGACCAGGCCTACTTCGCGCAGACCTGCGCCGCCGTGGTGCACAGCCGTGAAGGACTGACGCTGCAACTGGAGGACATGGGCTTCGAGGTCTTGCCATCGCAGGCCAATTTTGTATTTGTTCGTCACCCCAAGCACGATGCGGCCAGACTCGCTGCTGAGCTGCGTCAACGCGCGGTGCTGGTGCGCCACTTCAAGCAAGAGCGCATCGCCCAGTACCTGCGCATCAGCATCGGCACGCCGGCGCAGTGCGATGCCTTGGTACAGGCGCTCGCAGAAATCCTGGGCTAAAACTTCGGGGCGTTTAGCTCGGCGAACAGGTCACTATATATTTTGTAGCGCCTGTCGCTGATACTGCCTGCGCTGCCGTCACTTTTTACTGCTGCCATCACGCCGCAGCCGGGCTCGTGCAAGTGGGTGCAGTTGTAAAACTTGCAGCGCTCCACGAATGGTTTGATGTCCGGCATCAGGCCCGACAGATGCCGGGCATCGACGTGGTGCAGGCCAAACTCCTGAAAGCCGGGCGAGTCGATCAGCGCGGTGTTGGCATCTTTGTCCACCCAGTACCAGGTGGTGCTGGTGGTGGTGTGCTTGCCGGTGTTCAGCGCCTGCGAAATTTCGCGTGTGGCGGCGAGCGCGCCGGGCACCAGATGGTTGGTCAGCGTGCTTTTGCCTGCCCCCGACGGGCCCAGCACCAGCGTGGTCTTGCCGGCCAGCTCGGCTTTCACGGCCTCCAGGGTGCCGCCGCCGTCTTTCAGCGACAGCGGCAGCATGCGGTAGCCCATGTCGCGGTAGGCGGCCAGCCAGCCCCAGGCGCGCTCGAAGGGCACGGTCAAGTCTTGCTTGTTCAGCACAATCAGCGGCGTGATGCGTTCGGCCTCGGCGGCAATCAGCGCGCGTGACAGCTGGGTTTCGGAGAACTCGGGTTCGGCGGCGATCAGGATCAGCACCTGGCCCAGATTCGCGGCAAAGGACTTGGTGCGGATCTCGTCCTGGCGGTAGAACAGGTTGCGGCGCGGCTCCAGCTTCTCAATAGTGCCGTCTTCGCCCTGGCCGGCGGCCGCAGGCAGCCACAGCACCTTGTCGCCGACCACGGCGCTGCTCTTCTTGCCGCGCGGGTGGCAGATCAGGCGGCTGCCATCCGCGCGTTCCACCATGCAATGCCGACCATAGGTGGCGACCACCAGGCCCCGGGTCAGGGCAGGGTGTTTGCTCACAGGGCCAATAGCCCGTTGATGCGTGCCGCGCAGTCGAAGTCGGTGGACGTGAGGCCACCCACGTCATGGGTGTTGAAGCGCACCGTACAGCGGTTGTAAGACACCTGCAGGTCCGGGTGGTGGTCTTGTGCGTGGGCCACCAGGGCCAGCGCATTCACAAAGGCGATGGTTTCAAAGTAGTTGGCGAAGTGAAAGGTCTTGGTAATGGCTACCTCGGCTCCGTCACCGTCCAGGGTCCAGCCCTCGACGTGGGATAGCTTTGCTACGATTTGTGCAGCATTCAACGCAGGCCGCTTCTGCGTTGCCCAGTCTTTTTTCTTGAAATCGGAGGTCATGCCGATGCTCCTTGTGCAGCGCCTTGCGCCATGCGTGCCAGCCGTTCGGAGGCGGGCGGGTGCGAGTAATAGAACTTCACGAACACCGGGTCGGGGGTGAGGGTGGAGGCGTTGTCTTCGTACAGCTTGAGCAGGGCGGTAGACAGGTCTTGCCCGCTGGTTTGCTGGACGGCGTAGGCATCGGCCTGGAACTCGTGCTTGCGCGATACCTGGGCCGATAGCGGCGCGATGAAGAAGGTCAGCACCGGCGTGGCCAGCATGAACAGCAGCAGGGCCAGCGCGTCATTCGGTGCGCCTGACATATTCGGGATCACGCCCAGCCCGGTGTAGAACCAGGCCTGGGCCGACAGCCAGCCCAGCAGCGCGAAGCCGACCAGGCTCAGTGCAAACATGGTCACGATGCGCTTCAAGATGTGTTTGTGCTTGAAGTGGCCTAGCTCATGGGCCAGCACCGCATCCACCTCGCCGGGGGCCAGCTTGGCCAGCAGTGTGTCGTAGAACACCACGCGTTTGGCCGCGCCAAAGCCGGTGAAATAGGCATTGGCATGTGCGCTGCGTTTGCTGCCGTCCATCACGAACAGGCCCTTGGCGGCAAAGCCGCAGCGCTGCATCAGGGCGGTGACGCGGGCCTTCAAGGTTTCGTCTTCCAGTGGCTTGAACTTGTTGAACAGCGGGGCGATGAAGGTCGGGTAAATCATCAGCAACAACAGGTTGATGCCCATCCAGGCGCTCCAGGCCCACAACCACCACAAATGGCCGGCGCTGCCCATCAGCCACAGAATCAGCGCGGCAATCGGCAGGCCGATGACGATGCCGACCAGGCTGGACTTGAGCATGTCGGCCAGCCAGAGCTTGAGGCTGGTTTTGTTGAAGCCGAAGCGCTCTTCGATCACAAAGGTCTGGTACAGCGCCACGGGGATGTCGATCAAGCCGCCAATCAACACAAAACCGGCCAACACCGCCAGCTGTTGCAGCATGCCGCCGCCCAGCCAGGCCAGCAGGCTTTGGTTCAGCCAGTTCAGGCCGCCCAGCAGGGTCCAGCCCAGCAGCACCGTGGTGCTCAAAGCCATCTCTAGCAGGCCGAAGCGCGCCTTGGTCACGGTGTAGTCGGCTGCCTTTTGGTGGGCTTCCAGGGTGATGTTGCTAGTAAAAGCGGCGGGCACGGTATCCCGGTGGCGGACCACGTGGCGTATCTGGCGCGTAGCCAGCCAAAACTTGACCCACAAACCGACGATCAGGAGGGTGGCAAAGCCCAGCGTGAGGGCGGCCGAGGGCGAAAAAACGGCGGTATCTTGCATGGGCGGGAGTGTAGGCCATCGGCGACAATGCGATTTATGGCTGAAATCAATACCCCATCCCCCGTGTCATCAGCGACCTTGCTCGCAAAATCGGACCACAACCTGATCTGGCTGGACTGTGAAATGACGGGTCTGGACCCAGAAGTGGACCGTCTGATCGAGATCGCCGTGGTCGTCACCGGCCCGACTCTGGAGCCGCGTGTCGAGGGCCCGGTTTTTGTGATCCACCAGTCGGACGCGCAACTGGACAAGATGGACGCCTGGAACAAGGGCACGCATGGCAAAAGCGGCCTGATCGACAAGGTCAAGGCATCCACCACCACTGAAGCCGAGGCCGAGGCGCAGCTCATCGCCTTCTTGGCGCAATACATCCCCAAGGGCACATCGCCCCTGTGCGGCAACAGCATCGGCCAGGACCGGCGTTTTCTGGCCAAGTACATGCCCAAGCTGGAGGCTTTCTGCCACTACCGTAATCTGGATGTGAGCACCCTCAAGGAGCTGGCCAAGCGCTGGCGGCCCGAAGTGGCTGCCTCCTTCAAAAAGCAGCAAAAGCATACGGCTCTGGCCGATGTGCATGAATCTATTGAAGAACTTGTGCACTACCGCACACACTTTTTGAAGATGGCCGCAGAGTAATTAGGTGGAAACCCGAATTCGGGCTATAATTCGAGGCTGCACTGAAATCAATTAGTGCACTTTGCACATCTCCCTTCACTCATCTGGCGCACAAAGTTGCGCCAACTGATGCCAGGCCAGCAGGCCTATAAAGGTATCGGCTCCGTTTGATGGTTGATGTTTTTTAACCATTTACGGGGCAGTCCGCGAGCCATTGCAGCTTCGCGTTCTCTCCATGTGAGTAATTAAATGAACGACTCTTTTGACGTCGCGGGTGACTTTTCGCCTGCAGCTTCCTTCTCTTCTTCCAACGACACCTTCGTGACCGAGACTTTGCAGTCCGAAACCGAAGTGGCTGCTCCCGCGCAGCCTGAAGTGCCGAATGGCTTTGTGACCCTGGGCCTGGCCCCTGAGCTGGTGCAAGCCGTGGCCGATCTGGGATACACCCAGCCTACCGCCGTGCAAATGCAAACCATCCCCATGGCCATGCAAAGCGAGTCCGCCCGCTTTGTCGACCTGATGGTTTCCAGCCAAACCGGTAGCGGCAAGACCGCCGCCTTCCTGCTGCCCGTGCTGCACACCTTGCTGAAACAGCAAGCCGAAGCCGAAGCCGCTGAAAAGGCCGAATACGAAGCCGCTGTCGCCGAAGCCGCTGCCAAGGGCGAACCTGCTCCCAAGCGCGCCAAGCGCAAGGACCCCACCAATGCCCGCAACTTCAAGGCCGCTACCCCTGGCGCCCTGATCCTGTGCCCGACCCGCGAACTGGCCCAGCAAGTGGCCCACGACGCCATCGGCCTGGTACAGCATTGCCGTGGCCTGCGCATCGCCAACGTGGTGGGTGGCATGCCTTACCAACTGCAAATTGCCAAGCTGCAAAACGCCAACCTGGTCGTGGCCACCCCTGGCCGTCTGCTGGATCTGCAGCGCTCGCAGCAAATCAAGCTGGACCAAGTCCAGTTCCTGGTGGTGGACGAAGCCGACCGCATGCTGGACCTGGGTTTCTCGGACGACCTGGCCGATGTGAACCAAATGACCATTGGCCGCAAGCAAACCATGATGTTCAGCGCCACCTTCGCGCCGCGCATCCAGCAACTGGCTTCCCGCGTGATGCGCGAACCCCAGCGCGTGACCATCGACAGCCCGCAAGAAAAGCACGCCAACATCAAGCAAATCCTGTTCTGGGCCGACAACGCACAGCACAAGCGCAAGCTGCTGGACCACTGGCTGCGTGACACCAGCATCGCTCAGGCGATCGTGTTCGCCAGCACCCAGATCGAGTGCGATGGCTTGGCCAACGACCTGCAACAAGAAGGCTTCAGCGCCGTCGCATTGCACGGCGCGCTGAGCCAAGGTCTGCGCAATCGCCGCCTGATGGCCCTGCGCCAAGGCCAGGTGCAGATCCTGGTAGCCACCGACGTTGCTGCTCGTGGTATCGACGTACCCAGTATCAGCCACGTGTTCAACTTCGGCTTGCCGATGAAGGCCGAAGACTACACCCACCGTATTGGCCGTACTGGCCGTGCGGGTCGCGACGGTATCGCCGTGACCTTTGCTGAAATGCGCGATCGTCGCAAGATTTTCGACATCGAAAGCTACAGCCACCAGCAGTTCAAGGCTGAAGTGATTCCAGGTATGGAGCCACAACAGCGCCAGCCCGATTCGCGTCCTCCACGCGGTGCAGGCGGTGGTTTCGGCGGCCGTGACGGCGCTCCCCGTGGCCGTAGCTTCGGTCCTTCGCCACGCGGCGATCGTGGTGGTTTCGGCGGCGGCAACCGTGAAGGCGGTGGCGGTTATGGTGGCGCCAGCGGTTTCAACGACCGTAACAGCCGTCCACCAGCACGTACCGGCGGTGGCTATCAAGGCAACCGTGACAACGGCGGCGGCTTCGGCGGTGGCGATCGCGGTGCAGACCGTGGTTTCGGCGGCGGCGCTCCCCGTGGTGACCGTGCCGAACGTGGTGACTTCAATGCACCCCGTCCCGCTTTCTCCAAGCCAGCTTTCAGCAAGCCCGGCGCGGGTGCTGGCAATGGCGGCAAGGTGTTTGTGCCCCGTGATACCAAGAAGCGTTTGACCAAGCCCGCACGTTAATTCGCTGCGCTCTTGTACCTCGCAAACCAGGCCCTTGTGGCCTGTTTTTTTTTCGTCTGCGCGCAGCGCCAGCCGGCGAGGCTCGATGGCAACCTGCACAATACCGGCCAGGAGGTTCTGCTGTGTCCCATGTGTCATCCCCGGCCGATTACGCGCAATTGTTCGATTTGGCCCCCGTTTCGCTGTGGCTGGAAGATTTCAGTGCGCTCAAGCGCCTGTTCGATCGCTGGCGCAGCCAGGGGGTCACCGACCTGAACGCCCATGTGCAGACCCATCCGGACAGCCTGGCAGAGTGCGCGGCTTGCCTGCAGGTGCTGCAGGTCAACCAACGCAGCCTGGAGATTTTTGGCGCCCGCAGTCAGGATGAGCTGCTGGCCAATCTGGACCAGGTGTTCCGGGGTGACATGCTGGGCAGGTTGATGGAGCAGCTTTTGCCCATGTGGGAGGGCTCGCTGGGCTTTTCCGTGCAGACGGTGAACTACAGCCTGGACGGCCGGCGGCTGGACGTGAAGGTCCAGGCCTGTGTGCTGCAAGGCTATGAGGGCAGCTGGGCCCGCGTCATGGTGTCCCTGGAAGACATCACGCAAGAGCTGCAGACTTCTCGGCAGTTGGTCGCCAGCGAACAGCACGCGCGCGACTTGTTCGACTACTCCCCGGTATCGCTGTGGGTGGAGGACTTCAGCGCGGTCAAGTTGCTGCTGGATGAGTTGCGCATGCGCGGCATCGAGGACTTCCGCACCTTCATCAATGTGCACCCCGAATTCGTCTCGCGCTGCATGCAAGAGATCCGCGTCATCGACGTGAACCAGCAGACACTCAGCATGTTTGGTGCGCAAAACAAGGCCGAGTTGCTGGCCCGCCTGAGTGAAGTCTTTCGCGGCGAGATGCGCGACTCGTTTGCCGAGCAATTGATTGAGCTGTGGCAGGGCAAGACCACCTTGATGCGCGAGGTGGTCAACTACCGGCTCAGCGGCGACCTGATTAACATCCATATGCAATTCGCTGTTTTGCCCGACCACCTGGTCAACTGGGATTTGGTGCTGGTTTCGTTGGTGGACATCACGGCCCGCAAGAAGGCCGAGGCTTATCTGGAATACCTGGGCAAACACGACTCCCTGACCCAGCTGCGCAACCGGGCCTTTTACATGGACGAGCTGAACCGGCTTTCGCGCAAAGGCCCTTGGCCGCTGAGCGTGCTGGTCATCGACCTGAACGGTCTGAAGCTGGTGAACGACGAAGACGGCCATGTGGCCGGCGATGCATTGTTGCGCCGCGCGGGCGAGGTGTTGGGCAAGGTGAACAACCCGAATGCCTGTGTGGCCCGTACCGGAGGCGATGAATTCGCCATGCTGTTGCCGGGGGCCGACGAGCGCGGCGCGCAGGCCGTCATTGAACGCATCCAGTCCTTGCTGGAATTGAACAACCAGTTTTACTCGGGCCATAAACTGAGCATGGCCATCGGTGCCTCCACCTGCCACGCTGGCGACCAGTTGGAAGCCGCGTTGCACCGTGCCGACCGCGCCATGTACGTCGAGAAAACCCGCTACTACCACGAGAACCAAATTGAGCGACGTCTGTACTCCTAAGTCGTTATGAGCCAGACGCTGGACCAGGCCATGCAGGCCTTCGCGCCCCAGCTGCCGCTGGCAGTGGCCTTCAGCGGCGGAGCGGATTCCACTGCCTTGCTGTTGGCCTGTGCTGAGCGTTGGCCCGGTCAGGTGCGGGCGCTGCATATCCACCACGGCCTGCAGGCGGCGGCAGATGGTTTTGCGCGCCATTGCCAGGCTTTTTGCGACACCTTAAACGTTCCTTTGCACGTGCTGCATGTCGATGCGCGGCCGGCCCAAGGCGACAGCCCGGAAGATGCGGCACGCCGTGCGCGTTACAAGGCTTTTAGCCAGTTCGCGCAGGCAGAATCTGCGCAGGTAGCTATCAAAACCATAGTGTTGGCACAGCACGCCGATGACCAGGCCGAGACCCTGCTGCTGGCGCTGAGCCGGGGTGCGGGCCTGCCCGGCCTGGCCTCCATGCCCGCACGCTGGGAGCGTGACGGCATCTGCTACCAGCGCCCATTGTTGGGCGTGCGTGCCGACCACATCCGCGCCTGGTTGGCGCAACGCGGCGTGGCCTATGTGACCGACCCGACCAATGCGGACGAGCGCTACACTCGCAACCGCATCCGCGCCCGCGTACTGCCCGTGCTGGATTCCGCTTTTCCTCAGTTCCGCGAGACTTTCGCGCGCAGCGCAGCCCATGCGGCCCAGGCGCAATCCCTGTTGACCGAGGTGGCGGTGCAGGACTTGGCTGCGGTGGGTAGCCCGCCCGTAATTGCCCGCCTGCAAGCCTTGTCGGTGGCACGCCAGGCGAATGTGTTGCGCCATTGGCTGGCTGTCGCGCACCAGACCACACCCAGTACCGCCCAGTTGCAGGAACTACTGCGCCAGGTGGCGGCCTGCGTGACACGTGGGCAGAAGATCCATATCAAGATCGGCGCCGGCTTTGCACTGCGTCGTGGCGCGGCACTGGATTGGTACAATCCAAAGGCTTCAGGCGTGGTAGCCAGCATGTGCTCTGCGCTACCTCCTGATCCATCTTGATGCGTGCCCCACGGCAGTTTTTCTAGCGTCTTCTACACTCCATGGCATTGATCGTTCACAAATACGGCGGTACGTCGATGGGCTCTACCGAGCGCATCCGTCTTGTTGCCAAACGCGTCGCCAAATGGGCGCGCGCCGGCCACCAGATGGTGGTGGTTCCCAGTGCCATGAGTGGTGAAACCAACCGCCTGCTGGGCCTGGCTAAAGAGCTGGCGCCCAGCAAACCCGGCGATGCCTACCAGCGTGAGCTGGACATGTTGGCTTCCACCGGCGAGCAGGTGTCGGTCGCATTGTTGGCGATTGCGTTGCAGGCGGAAGGCATGGAGTCAGTCAGCTACGCCGGCTGGCAGGTCCCGATTCTGACCAACAGCGCGCACACCAAGGCCCGCATTGAATCGATTGACGACCAGAAGGTCCGCGCCGATCTGGCCGAAGGCAGGGTCGTGATAGTGACCGGCTTCCAGGGCGTGGACGAGGGCGGCAATATCACCACCCTGGGTCGTGGCGGCAGCGACACCTCGGCCGTGGCTGTGGCGGCGGCCATGAAGGCGGCTGAGTGCCTGATCTATACCGACGTGGACGGCATCTACACCACCGACCCGCGTGTCGTGCCCGAAGCGCGCCGCTTGCACACCATCGGTTTTGAAGAAATGCTGGAAATGGCCTCCATGGGCTCCAAGGTGCTGCAGATCCGCTCGGTTGAATTTGCCGGCAAATACAAGGTGCCGCTGCGCGTCTTGTCCAGCTTCACCCCTTGGGACATCGGCATTGAAATCGAAGCCAAATCTGGCACCCTGATCACTTTTGAAGAAGATGAAAATATGGAGCAAGCCATTGTCTCTGGCATCGCGTTCAACCGCGACGAAGCCAAAATCTCCGTGCTGGGCGTGCCCGACACCCCCGGTATCGCCTACCAAATCCTGGGCACCGTGGCTGATGCCAATATCGAAGTCGACGTGATCATCCAGAACGTCAGCAAAGATGGCAAAACCGACTTCAGCTTCACCGTGCACCGCAATGATTTCGCCAAGACGGTGGATCTGCTCAAAGAAAAAGTGCTACCCACGCTGGGGGCCACCGAGATCATTGGCGACGCCAAGATCTGCAAGGTCAGCATCGTCGGTATCGGCATGCGCAGCCATGTTGGTGTGGCCAGCAAGATGTTCCGCTGCCTGGCTGAAGAGGGCATCAACATCCAGATGATTTCCACCAGCGAGATCAAGACCTCGGTGGTGCTGGACGAGAAATACATGGAGCTGGCAGTGCGCGCACTGCACAAAGCCTTCGAGTTGGACCAGCCGACGGCATAAAAACAACCCAAAACCATGCCATAATAGCTGGATTGGAAACGTGACCGAGTGGCCGAAGGTGCTCCCCTGCTAAGGGAGTATGGGGTGTAGAGCCTCATCGAGGGTTCGAATCCCTCCGTTTCCGCCAAGATACCCCCTGAGTGCCTAGTGTGCTCAGGGGTTTTCTTATTTTTGGGCTGCGAACAAGCGTTCACGGTCCCGCTTATCGATGCGGTGTCCATCTTGATGGTATGGCCTACAGGGTGGCGGGCCAAGTGGTACCAAGTGGGGACCCACAAGACATTACAGTGCAGCCATGTCCTTACCTGAACACTGTTTTCCTGTTCCGCTTGAAAAAGCCTACCGCCTGCTCAACCATGGCCCCACGGTGCTGGTGTCTTCGGCCTCTGCCGGGCGCAGCAATGTGATGGCGGCGGCCTGGTCCATGCCGCTGGACTTCAGCCCGCCCAAGGTCACGGTAGTGATCGACAAGGCTACGCTGACGCGCCAGTTGGTTGAGGCCAGCGGCGTGTTGGCGCTGAATGTGCCTTGCCGCGGCATCGCCGCGCAGACGCTGGCCGTGGGTTCCGAGAGTGCGTTGGATACGCCCGACAAGCTGGCACGCCTGGGTGTCAGCACCTTTGCCGCCAGCTTGATCGAGGCACCCCTGGTGCAGGGCTGTGTGGCTTGGCTGGAATGCCGGGTGCTGCCCGAGCCGCACAACCAAAACCAGTACGACCTGTTCATCGCCGAGGTGGTGGCCGCCTGGGCCGACCCGCGGGTGTTCAGCGACGGTCACTGGCATTTCGACACTGCGCCGGAAGAACTGCGCAGCCTGCACTATGTGGCCGGCGGGCAGTTCTATGTGACGGGCGAGTCATTGCTGCTGCAGGCCCCGGAGAACTCTTGAATCTTTTGGGGCTCTGGCGCAGATGGCATCTGCGCTGGAAGCTATTGAAAGTGTAGCAAGCGTCCTGCTCACAGCTGGCTCATGCCGCCGTCCACGATCAGCTCGGTGCCGACGATGAGGGCCGCCAAGGGCGACGCCAGGTAGACCACGGCGCTGGCCAGCTCCTCGGGCGTGCCGAAGCGCTTCAGCGGCTCTAGCGCAGATCCCAAGAGAGCCCTGTTTCGCTATATTTTTCAGGTCACGTCAAACCGAGGTGGCGAACGGAGTTCTGACCGCGCTTGCTGGCGGGCAAACAGATTTCCGACCCCGGTCGGTGTTTAGGCCCAGTGGGCCTTGAAGTCCTGCGCGTACTGTTCCAGACGGATCGGCGCCTTCCCGGTGATGCGCTGCACCGCGTCGGTGGTGTGCTCGGCATAGCCGGTCTTGAAGGCACCCAGGATCGCCAGCAGGAACTCGGCGTAGTCCGTCGGCAGGCCCGCGCCCAGCAGGCCCTGGCGCATTGCGTCTTCGGGAACGTCGGTGTAGCCAATGGTCCGGCCTGCGGCCTTCGACAGGATTGCCGCCACCTGGGTGTGGTCGAACGCCTCGCTGCCGGTCAAGTCGTACGACTGGTTCACGAAGTCGTCGCTGCTCAGCAGCTTGGCGGCCACGGCCGCGACGTCGCGCGTGTCGATGAAGCTGCCCTTCGCGGCGCCCACCGGCAGGAGGATCTGACCTTGGGTCTGGATGCCCTGCAGCCAGAAGGTGTGGAAGTTCTGCATGAACCAGTTGGGGCGGATCACGTTCCAGGCCAGACCCGAACGCTCAAGGTGCAACTCGGCGCGGCGCAGCGGGATGCTGTCGTCGGCGTTGGCACCCATGGCAGACATCAGCAGCACCTTGTGCACACCGGCGGTTTTGGCGGCGTCGATGGCGGGTATCAGCAACTCGTCATGGTTGGAAAAGCCGGAAGGCGTCAACAGGAACAGCTGGTCGGCGCCGGCCAGGGCCGCAGCCAGGCCTTCGCCGGTGGCCAGGTTGAGGTGAACCTCGCCGGCCTGGGTGGGGGTGCGGCTGGTGGCGCGGCGCACGGTCTGGCCCTGGGCGGTGAGCAGCTCAACAAGGGGCGAACCGTTCTGGCCATTGGCGCCGGTCACGAGGGTGGTGGTCATGCAAAATTCCTGTTTGTGGTTGGGAAGGCTTCCAGTGTGTACTGTGCTCGCAAAAATATGAATGCATGAAATTCCACAATTCATGTCTAAACGTCCTAAAATTTCAATGATGGACATACTCTCTGACATCCTGCGTATCGCCGGACTGCGCCGCCGCCTGCTCAACCTGCACGCGCTCGCGTCCGGAGCGTCGCTACGCTTTCCCTGCGACCGCAGCTTCGGTCTGCACGCGGTCACGCGTGGTCGCGCCTTCGTGCACGCGCCCAACCTGGATGCGCCGCTGGAGCTGCAGGCGGGCGATCTGGTGTTGATGGCCCGCGGCTGCGTGCACCAGCTGTCGCTGGACCGCACAACGCCTACGCACAGCACCACCATGACGATCACACCATTCGCAGGCGCTGGTCTGGCAGACGGAGCACCGTTCTCTAGGGCCGGGGCCGACGACAATCCGCGCACCCAGTCCTCCGCGCAAGTCATCAGCGCGGCCTACCAGTTCTGGCACGACCCGCTGCATCCTTTCCTGCGCAGCCTGCCGCCGTGGTTCGTGGTGCGCGGCCACACTCTCCCGCCACTCTCAGCCCTGCCCCTGACCCTCGGCCTGCTGGACCGCGAGCTGGGTGAAGAGGGGCTGGGCGCCAGCTCGGCCACCCACGGCCTGCTCGACGCGCTGTTTGCCTTTGCCTTGCGCGAGATTGCACAGCGCCAAAGCCCCAACGGACCGGGCTTGCACCACGCAATCGCCGATCGACCGATCCGCCAGGTACTCACACTCATGCATGGCAACCTCGGCTACGGCTGGACGCTCGAAGAACTGGGCCAGCAGGCCGGCCTGTCGCGTTCGGCGCTGGCCGAGCGCTTTCGCAACGCGCTGGGCGACACGCCGCTGAACCACCTGCGTACGCTGCGCATGCAAAAGGCCATGCAGCTGCTGGCCGAAACCCGGCAGCCGCTGGAACAGATCGCGCAGGCCGTGGGTTACCAGGACGCCTTCGGTTTTTCCAAGGTGTTCAAGCGCACCATCGGTCAGTCGCCACGCCAGTTCCGCGAGCAGGACGCCGCAGACCGGCAGAACCCGTACCGGGCCCAGGAGGCCTGATCCGAAGCTCGGACACCAGTGGGGGAACAGTGTCGGCCATCACGCTCCTGTGGGCACGACATCCCATGCACCGTGATCTTGCTCGCCAACCCCCAATGCTAATCCGCCTTCATCTACGAAGACGGTGAGCTCTACATCTGCCCCGAATGCGCCCACGAGTGGATCAAGACTGCGTCGGCCGAGGCTATCGAGGACTATCGCGACTTCTTGCCCAAACACCATCCCCAGCACGCTCCTATCCAATGACCCTTGTGTTGCACTTGGGATTGAATCCGCCCAGTATTTAACTGCGCTGGTAGCTACTTTTTATGTAGCGCGGATAGGCCTTAGCCGTTGACCAGCTTGTCGTAGGCAGCCCGGGTTTCGCTGCCCACAGCATCCAGCACCTGGGCGTAGGCGGTCTGGTGGCGCACCAGCAGGCGGGCCGAGGCCACGTTTTTCGATTTGCAGAACCAGTGGCAGCTGTGCTGCATCAAGAACAGCTCGGCCGACACGGTGAAGGCCTTGTCGCGCGGCGAGCGCTGGGCTTGGTTGGCTACCGCCCGGGCCAGGCCCTGGGCGTGCAGTTTGAACATGGCGCGCAGGTCGAAGCTGGCTTGCGGCCACCAGCGGCTGGCATAGGGCAGACCGGCTGGCAGGGTGCTGACGCGGGCCTGCTCAGCATCGACCTTAGAAAATTCATTGGCGAAGCGCTCGAATTGGCTGCACAGCTGGGCCTCGGTGCTGCCCAGCAGGCCCCAGATCTGGTCGCGCCGCTCGGCGTCTTTTTCGCCCAGCGCGCGCAGATAGCCCTGGGTCAGGGCTTCCATCAGCTTTTCTACCTGGTAGTTGCTGAGGTGGCTGCCCAAAAGCGCGATGCGCTGGCGCTGGTCATAGGCGTTGAGCCCAAAGCCGCCCATGGCGGCCAGAATCGCCAGAGTCAAGAAATCCATGCTGAACCAAGTAAAGGCGTTAGGGGAGGCCTGGAGTGTAGCCACCTAACGCCCCACTTTTGGGCGCAGCCCGCGCTAACTTGGGTTGCAACCCGCCATGGTCGGCTGCAGGCCCACCGGGCGGCGGTCCAGCCGGGCGGTGTAGGCGGTCAGCCCCAGGGCGCACACGGCCACGCCGGCCGACACCAGGGGCAGGGTTTGCAGCGACCAGCCCAGGTCGATCACCGTGCCGCCCAGCCAGGCCCCCAGGGCGTTGCCCAGGTTGAAGGCACCGATGTTTAGCGTCGACGCCAGGCTGGACGCTTCGCCCGCTTGCGACACCACGCGCACCTGCAGCGGCGCACCCACGGCGAACGAGGCCATGCCCCACACCATCAGCGTGATGATGGCCGGCCACAGCCAGGCGCTGGTATAGGAGAAGGTGGTCAGCACCGCGGCCAGCGCGGCGAAGATGGCCATCAGCGAGGGCATCAGCTTCCAGTCGGCCAGGCGGCCGCCCAGCAGATTGCCTATGGTCAGGCCCACGCCGCACAGCAGCAGCACGCCGCTGACGTTTTGCGGCGCCACGCCGGTCACATCGCGCAGGATGGGCGTGATGTAGGTGAACATGGTGAACAGGCTGGTGGAAGCCAGCACGCTCATGCCCAGCGCCAGCCAGACCTGCTTGATGCGCAGTACGCGGAACTCGCCCAGCGGGCTGCCCACCAAGGTTTGGCGCAGCACCGGTACCCAGCGCAGCACCGCCAGCGTGGCCAGCACGCCGATGACGGCCACGGCCCAGAAGGTGGAGCGCCAGCCGGTGTGCTGGCCCAGCAGCGTGCCCAGCGGCACGCCCAGCACATTGGCCAGGGTCAGGCCGGCGAACATCAGCGACATGGCCTGGGCTCGCTTGTGCGGCTCGACCACGCTGGCCGCCACCACTGCGCCAATGCCGAAGAATGCCGCGTGGCAAAAGGATGTGACCACCCGCGCCACCATCAGCCAGGTGTAGTTGGGGGCCAGCGCGCAGCCCACATTGCCCAGCACGAACAAGGCCATCAGCCAGGCCAGCGTGGTCTTGCGCGGCAGGCGCGCGGTGGCTACCGCCAGGATGGGGCCACCCACGGCTACGCCCAGTGCGTAGGCCGACACCAGCATGCCGGCGGAGGGGATGGACACGGCCAGGTCGGCAGCCACGTCGGGCAGCAAGCCCATGATCACGAATTCGGTGGTGCCAATGCCAAAAGCGGCAACGGCCAGGGCCAGCAAGGGGAGATTCATAGCGAGTAGGGGGAGAGCGGTGGGGGAGCAGCCAAGTGCGGGAAAACCCTGTGATTTTAAAAGTGGTGGATAACCTTTGCTCTGTCGGGTCTTGTAGTAAAAAATGCCATTGGCGCAATGGATATAAGCGCAGGTAGCTATTATTTTGGTAGCGTTTGGTGGGTGCTAGACCGGCGCTGCTAGTATCTGATCGTGCCCAAGCTTGACCCCGCCTCGCCCTTGATCTTCATCATCAACGCCGCATCCGGCCGCAGCGGCGCGGACGCCAAGCGCGCCGTGATCGAGCAGGCCCTGCAGGATGCCGGCCGGCGTGGCGAGTTGCGCTTCACCCGCCCGGCCGATCTGCCGCGTGTGGCGCGCGAGGCAGCGGCCCAGGCCCTGGCCACGCATTCGGCCGTGGTGGCGGTGGGCGGCGACGGCACCATCAATGCCGTGGCCCAGGCCGCGCACGCCGCTGGCTGCGCCATGGGCGTGGTGCCGCTGGGCACCTTCAACTACTTCGCCCGCACCCATGGCATACCCACCGAGCCGGCGCTGGCCGCGCAGCAGCTGATGCAGGCCCAGCCGGTGCCGGTGCAAGTGGGCACGGTGAACGGCCACGTGTTCCTGGTCAACGCCAGCCTGGGCCTGTACCCGGTGCTGCTGGAAGACCGCGAAACCTTCAAGTCGCGCTTTGGCCGCAGCCGCTGGATCGCACTGGGCGCCGCCTGCATGACGCTGCTGCGCGTGCACCGCCAGCTGCGCCTGCGCATAGACCAGGGCGGCGTGCTGCGGGATGTGCGCACGCCCACGCTGTTCGTCGGCAATAACCGGCTGCAGCTGGAGCAGGTGGGCCTGCAACTTGGCGAGGGCGGTGGTGAGGGGGCTGGCGCGCAACCGCCGCGCGCTCTGGATGCAGGCAGCGTTGCCGCCGTCATGCTCAAACCCATCAGCACCTGGGCCATGGCGGGCCTGATGCTGCGCGGTGCCCTGGGCACGCTGGGCGAGGCCGACACGGTGGAGAGCTTTGCCTTCTCGCACATGGTGGTCAAGCCCAGACTGCGCAAGATGAAGGTGGCGTTTGACGGCGAGGTCACGCGCATGCGCACGCCACTGGAATTCCGCGTGGCGCCGCAGCCGCTGTATCTGCTGAAGCCGGTTGCGCCCAATGGCGCTGCCGGTCCTGTATGACACTGCTGCTGCACATTTCGGACACGCACTTCGGCACCGAGCAGGCGCCGGTGGTGGAGGCGCTGGTGGACCTGGCCCGTGCGCAGCCGCCAGACCTGGTGGTGCTGTCGGGCGACATCACCCAGCGCGCGCGCGCGGACCAGTTCCGTGCGGCGCGGGCGCTGCTGGACCGGCTGGGCGCTCCGGTGCTGGCTATTCCTGGCAACCACGATATTCCGCTGAGCCTGTGGCAGCGCCTGGTGCAGCCCTATGCGCGGCACAGTGCCGCGTTTGGTGCCGATCTGCAGCCGGTTTTTGCATCGCCCGAGTTACTGGTGGTGGGGGTGAACACCACACGGCCCTACCGGCATATCGACGGTGCGGTGTCGGCCGCGCAGATCGACCGTGTGGGCCAGTGGCTGGCCGGCGCCACGCCCGCACAGCTACGGGTGGTGGTGGTGCACCAGCCGTTGGAAGTGGTGCGCGCGCGCGATGTGGGCGACCGCCTGCACGGCCATGCCGCTGCGCAGAGTGCCTGGGCCCGCGCCGGGGCTGACCTGGTGCTGGGTGGCCACATCCATCTGCCCTATGTGGCGCCGCTGGCCGGCCTGGCGCGGGCGATGTGGGTGGTGCAGGCCGGCACGGCCGTGTCGTCGCGGGTGCGGGCCGGTGTGCCCAATTCAGTGAACTTGCTGCGCTGGTCGCCCCTCCAAGCCCGCTGCGCGGTGGAGCAATGGGATTACGCCGCAGCCAGCGCCGCATTCGTGTGTGCCAAGACCCATTCCCTGCAAGTAGACAGAGAAAGAAACCTCCATGCCGAATGATGCAGAGCCGCTGCTAGCCTGGGCCCAGCAAGCCGGCGCCCACGCGGTGCCGCTATACGCCGGCTTGCTGCTGCTCTTGTTGCTGCTGTGCGGCACCAGCTGGTGGTTGCTGCGGCGCTACCACGTGCCGCGCGAAGAAAGCAGCCTGCCGCCATCGCTCTACCTGGCCGTGCGCCTGGCCGGGGGCTTTGCGGTGATCGTGGCGGCCGCCTGGGTGTTTGCCGAGCTGGCCGAGGCCCTGGGTGCCGATGCCGGCCTGGGCCTGGCCGACCAGGCACTGGCTGATAGTTTGCGCCTGCACCTGCCTTTAGCGGTGGCCCAGGCCGCGGCCTGGCTCACGGTACTGGCGAATACCGAAACCCTGGTGGCGATCTGCGTGCTGGTGGCGGCCGCGCTGGTGTGGCGCGGGCGGCGTTGGCTGGCCCTGGGCTGGGTGCTGGCGGTGGCTGGCAACGGCGTGCTGAACACCACGCTGAAGCAGATCTTCGCCCGCGTGCGGCCGCTGCACGAGGACGGCCTGGTGATGGCCCAGGGCTACAGCTTCCCCAGCGGCCACAGTTCGGGCTCGGTGGTGGTCTACGGCATGCTGGCCTATGTGCTGGCGCGCTTTCTGCCCAGCCGCTGGCACCTGCCCCTGGTGCTGGCGGCCGCGGCGCTGGCTTTCAGCATAGGCACCAGCCGGGTGTTTCTGCGGGTGCACTTTGCCAGCGACGTGCTGGCCGGCTTTGCGTCCGGCACGGCCTGGCTGGCGGTGTGCATTGCCAGCGTTGAGCTGACCAAGTGGTACCGGCGCCGCAACCCAGGCTGACTTTTTAGCCTTTTGGCCTGATTCGATACTTGGCTCAGACACACCACCAGAACCGTTCGCCCTGAGCCTGTCGAAGGGCTTGCTAATAGAGCCCTTCGACAGGCTCAGGGCGAACGGGGTCTTTAATGTGCGTGGTTGCGATCTGAGGCAGGTAGATATTCAGGCCTTTTGGGCCTGTGCCGCTGGTGGAATCTGCGCTGCAAGCTCTCGTTTTCATAGCATTTCATCGGGTGCAAACGGCGCCATCAGCGTGGTGAAGAATTGCAGGCCCAGGCTGGCGTCTGGCTCGCTACGGGCATCAGAGAACGCGGCCCCGGGCGGCGCACGCCATAGCAGCCGCTGGTCCTGCAGTTCGACGTGGTAAGCACCATGGGCCAGCGTGGGCTCGACCAGGCGCGTGGCTTCGGCGGAGATGGCGCTGCTGCGGACGATGATGGCCACCTCGCTGTTTTGCAACTGCGAGCGCAGGTCCAGGTTCATCGAGCCCACCACCAGCCAGCTGTCGTCCACCACCACCATCTTGGAATGCAGGCTGGCGCGTGTACCGCTGTTGCCGCTGCCCAGGGCTGTGGTCCCCAGACGGCGGAACGTGCCCTTTTGCTCGGCCCGCATTTCATACAGCGCGATGCCCAGGCCGAGCAGGGCCTTGCGGTAGCGCGCATAGCCCACATGGGCGGCGGGCGCGTCGGTCGAGGCCAGTGAATTGGTCAGCACACGTATTTGCACGCCGCGCCGGCGCAGGTCGGCAAAGGCCTTGAGCATGCGCTCGCCGGGCACGAAGTAGGGCGACACGATCAGCAGTGTGCGCTGGGCCTGCCCCATCAGCTGCAGCAGCCCATCGACAGCGGTGTCCTGCTGGGCATCGGTGGTGTCGGCGTCGGCCGCGATTTTCGAGGGCTTGTCCACCAACAGCGCAGACGGCGCCCAGGTCCAGCGGAAGCTGCCGAGGTCCATGGTCCCGGGCAACGCGGGCGGGGCGGGTGCCGCATCTGCGGATACGGGCTCTGGCGGGGGCTTCAGGGCCTCGATTTCCTGCACCGTCATCAGCGATTCCACGGGGTAGGCCAGCGGGTTGTTCCAGTACTGGTCGAAGCTGCGCGAGAGTTCGCGGGCCATGCGGCCTGCTGCCAGCATGTCAATGTCGATGAAGTTGCTGTCCTGGCTCTGACCGAAATAGGTTTCGCCCAGGTTGCGCCCGCCGGTGATGGCCACCGCGTTGTCGGCCACCAGCATCTTGTTGTGCATGCGCCGCTGCATGCGCGCCGTGTCTTTCAGATTGCTCAACACCCGCAGCGCCATGGAGCCGCGGCCACCCGGCAACGGGTTGAACAGGCGCAGGTCGATGTTCCTTTCAAACGCCAGCTTGAGCACCTGGGCGTTCTTGCCCGAGGTGTTGAAGTCGTCCAGCAGGATGCGGATGCGCACACCCCGATGCGCGGCATCGCGCAGTGCAGCCAACAGGCGCTCAGTGGTGTCGTCGGCAAAGATGGCGTAGTACTGCAGGTCCAGCGTTTTTTGCGCTGCCTGGATCAGCGCCATGCGGCTGCTGAAGGCCTGCTGGGCATCGCCCACCAGCGCAAAACCCGAGTCGTTGCGCGTGCCCGCCTGCTGCGCCCGCGCGGCCACCAGCGCGCCCAGCCGCGTGTCTTCGGGTTGGGCCAGGGCCGTGGACACCGGCCGGTCTACCGTGCTGGGCAGCGATGCGCAACCTGTCAGTACCGCGCAGATCAGCGCCCCGGCCCAGCGCAGCAGGGCTGTGGTCAGAGGGAGGTGAAGGCGCTGAAGGCGCTGGGACGGCATGGTGCGACCCACTGTAGCGGAAAGCGCCGCCGGCGTACCGCGCCGTTACGATTTGATAAGAACAGGCTGCTGGCGCAGATTCTGTCTGCGTCAGCAGCTATTGTTTCGATAGCTAGAACGCGACGCCGGCTACCAAGATGATGTTGGCGTAGGGTGTGCATTCGCCGGTGCGCACCATGGCACGGGCCTGGCCGCAGAGCTTTTTGAAGTCCGCGTGGCTGAGGTTTGCCGGTTTGGCGGGCAACTGGTCGGCACACCAGGCGGGCAGTTGGCGTTCGTCGCCGACCAGGGCTTCGGTGGCGATGATGCTGGCCTCTACCTGCAGCTCGCTCAGCACGGCCTTCAGTACTTCTTGCAGTCCCGGTGTGCCGGGGCAGACGGCCAGGTCGATGCGCTGCGGAGCGCCGGGGCCGAAGGGGATGGGCAGGCCCGCATCGCCCAGCACCAGCATGTCGCCATGGCCCATGCTGGCAATGACCTGGGAAAGTTCTGCGTGGAGGAGGGTGGTGCGTTTCATTGTTTTGAATAGGGTGCGGTGGACGCGCGCACGGTCAGTGTGGGCTGCAAAAGAACTTGTTTGGCATCCAGCCGCCCACCCTGTATGCGTTCCAGCAGCATGTCCACGGCCAGCATGCCGATGCGCTGCTTGGGCTGGACGATGGTGGTCAGTGGTGGGCTGGTGAAGCGCGCCAGCTCGATGTCGTCGAAGCCGACCAGCGACAGGTCTTGCGGTACGCGCACCCCGGCCTCGTGGGCGGCGCTGAGCGCGCCTATGCCCATGAGGTCGTTGCAGACGAACACGGCGCTGGGTGGCTGGGACGATTGCAGAATCGCCTGCATGGCGCTAAAGCCGCCCTGGCTGGTGAAGTCGCTGTGCCACAGCAAGTCGCGGGCCTCTTCCGCCAGGCCGGCTGCGGCCAGCGCATTGCGCCAGCCCTGGATGCGCTGCGCGCTGGAGCTCAGGTCGGCCGGCCCGCCAATGCAGGCGATGCGCCGGTGGCCCAGCTGCAGCAGGTGTTCGGCGGCCATCTGGCCGCCTTGCACGTGGGCGGTTTCCACCAGGTCGCAGTGCACATGGGTGAGCTCGCGGTCGAGCAGCACGGTGGGCGTGGTCAGGCCTTGCAGCAGCTGCAGCAGGTCGCTGTCTTCGCCGGTGGAGATGATGATGAGTCCGTCCACCCGTTTCTCGGCCAGCACTTGCAGGTAGACGCTTTGGCGGTGCGGCTCGTCGTCGGTGTTGCACAGTATCAGCGTGTAGCCGCTGGCAAAGCAGTGGTCTTCCACCGCGCGCACGATCTCGGCAAAGTAGGGGTTGGAGCAGTTGGGGATCAGCATCCCCAGCGTTTTGGTGGTGTTGCTCTTCAGGCTGCGGGCCACCGCGCTGGGTACATAGCCCAGCGCACGGATCGCGGCTTCCACGTCCTGCCGCGCCTTGTCGCTGACAAAGCGGGTGCGGTTCACCACATGGGAAACGGTGGAGATGGATACGTTGGCGTGGCGCGCAACGTCTTTGATGGAGGCCATGCCGAAATTATCGGGTGGCGGCGCGACGCTGCCGCAGGGTGTCGATGATCACCGCCACCACGATCACGCAGCCGGTGATGATGCGCTTGCTCGGGTCGCTGACGCCGATCTGGGCCAGGCCGGCTTCGAGCACAGCGATGATCAGCACGCCGAAAAAGGTGTTGATGACCGAGCCGCGCCCGCCCATCAGGCTGGTGCCGCCGATCACCACGGCGGCAATCACCTGCAGCTCCATGCCCGAGCCGGCGTTGGGGTCGGCCGCCTCCAGCCGGGCCGACTGCATCAGGCCCGCAAAGCCGGCCAGCAGGCCGGTGGCGGCAAACACCGCGATGCGGATCGGGCTGGGATTGATACCGGCCAGGCGCATGGCTTCTTCGTTGGTACCAATGCCCACCACGTAGCGGCCGAATACGGTCTTGCTCAGCACCAGCTGCGCCACCACTACCAGGGCCACGGCGATGAAGAACGAGGCCGACACGCCGCCCACCCAGGGCGCGGCCAGGCCGCCAATCGCATCGCCCACGTACTGGGTACGCGAATCGGTCACCACATAGGCGCCGCCACGCACGGCTTCCAGCATGCCCAGCGAGACGATGAACGAGGGCAGGCGCCAGGCCACGGCGATCCAGCCGGTGGCGGCACCGCAGGCCAGGCCGACCAGCAGGCCCAGCAGCGCGGCGGGCAGGGTCGCCCAGTGCCACTGCAATATGGCGGTAGCCGTGGCCGCTGCTGACAGCGCCAGCACCGAGCCAACCGACAAATCAATGCCCGCGATGATCAGCACAAAGGTCATGCCCACGGCCATCACCAGCAGGGCCGGGATTTCGTTGGCGATGGCGACAAAGGTCTCCATGCTGAAGAAGTATTCGCTCAGGCTGCCAAACAAAATGGCCATGCCGACCAGCACGGCGCTCAGGCCCAGGTAGGTACCGAGCTGGCTGCTGCTGCGGGGAGAGGGAGAAGTAGACATGGTGGATTGCAAAAATCGGAAGAAGAAATAGGGGGGGCTTAGCCGTGGGTGCCGGTGCGGTCCTGGGTGTCGCTGAAGGCGGCTTCCAGCAGGGACTTTTCGGTCCACTGGCCGCGCTCAAAGATGGCGACCAGGCGGCCCTGTGCCATCACGCCGATGCGGTCGCACATCTGCATCAGCTCGCGCAAATCGCTGGAGACCATCAGCAGGCCCTTACCGGCCTCGGCCATTTTTTCCAGCTCGGCATAGATGTCGGCGCGCGCGCCCACGTCCACGCCGCGTGTCGGTTCGTCCAGCAGCAGGATGTTGCATTCGTGGTGCAGCCAGCGCGAGAACACCACTTTTTGCTGGTTGCCACCGCTGAGCGTGCCCACCGGCTGTTCGGGGCCGTTGCAGCGCACGGACAGGCGCTGCACCATGGCCTGGGCAATCGCGCTTTCGCGCGCAAAGTTGAGCCAGCCGGCTTTGGATACCGCGCCCACGTCGCTCAGCGTGGTGTTCACGCGGATCGGCTGGCTTAGCAGCAGGCCCTGGGATTTGCGGTCTTCGGTGACCAGGCCGATGCCGGCGGCAATCGCCTGCAACGGCGAGCGCCAGCCCTTGTTGTCGGTGGGTGGCTGCCCGGTGACGCTGATCTCGGCATGCTCGGCGCGGTCGGCGCCAAACAGCAGGCGCAGCACCTCGGTGCGGCCGCTGCCTACCAGGCCGGCCAGGCCGAAGACCTCGCCGGCATGCACATCCAGGCTGACGTCCTGCACCGCACGGCCACGGCGCAGGCAGGTGGCGCGCAGCAGCAGCTTGCCCTGCGGGCGGCGTGGGCGTTCCATGTCCTGGTCTACCGCGTGGCCGACCATGAGCTGGACGATGTCGGCCTCGTTCACGGTGTGCATGGGGCAGACCTTGACCAGGCGGCCGTCGCGCAGCACCGCCAGGGTGTCGGCAATCTGCACCAGCTCTTCCAGGCGGTGCGATACGTAAATGATGGCCACGCCCTGGGCCTTGAGGCGGGCGATCTGGTCGAACAGGTGGCGCGTCTCGCGCGGCGTCAGCATGGCCGTGGGTTCGTCCAGGATCAGCACGCGGGTGTTGTCCTGCAGGTTGCGGGCAATCTCCACCATCTGTTGCTGGCCTATGCCCAGTTGCGACACTGGCGCGCGTGGGTCGATGTCACTGATGCCCATCTTGGCCAGTTGCTGCGAGGCCTTGGCGTACAGCTGGGCCTTGTCGATCCAGTGGGCGCGCCAGCTGCCATGGTGGGGCAGGGCGCCGAGCAGCAGGTTCTCGGCCACGGTCAGCGTGGGGATCAGGCTCAGCTCCTGCATCACCATGCGTACGCCCAAGGCCTCGGCCTCGCGGCGCGCGGCGGGCGCGTAGGGCTGACCGGCCAGTGTGAGTTCACCGGCGCTGGGCTTTTCCAGGCCGGAAATAATTTTGGACAGCGTGCTTTTGCCCGCGCCGTTTTCACCGGTCAGCGCCAGTACTTCACCGGCGCGCAGCGACAGCGAGACTTCGTGCAGCACCTGCGTGACATAGGTTTTGCTGACGGAACGGATGGAGAGAACAGGTGTGGCGGTCATGGCAATGTGTGTGAGACGCAACGCAGCTGGGGCTGCCGCGTTGCGGTTCTGGGGCTTACTTCGTGTCTTTGGTCACCAGCACCACGTCGGTCTGGATGGCCGCAGGCATGTCGGCTTGCTTCTTCTTCTCGGCGATGGCCTTCAGGGCGATCTCGATGCCGAACACGGCTTGCTTGGCGCCGTACTGGTCGGCGGTGGCCAGCATGCGGCCGTCTTTCAGCATGGGCTTGACGGCGGTGATGTTGTCGTAGCCCACCACTTGTACCTGGCCGGTCTTGCCTGCGGCCTTGACGGCAGCGACGGCACCCAGGGCCATGTTGTCATTGCCAGCCAGCAGGGCCTTCAGGTCGGGGTGTTCACGCAGCATGCCGGATGCCACGGTGTTGCCCTTGTCGATTTCCCAGTTGCCGGACTGCACGCCGACCACGGTGGCGCCAGCGGCCTTCATCGCGTCCTGGAAGCCCAGGGTGCGTTGCTGTGCGTTGAAGGTGGTGGACACGCCTTCGATGATGCCGACCTTGTCGCCTGCCTTCAGGCTCTTGGCCAGGAAGTCGCCCACCAGCTTGGCGCCAGCGCGGTTGTCAGGACCGGCGAAGGGGATCTGGATGGCTTTTTCTTTTTGCGCATCGGCGTCGAGCTGGTTGTCGATGTTGACCACCAGGATGCCCTTGTCGATGGCGGTCTTCAGCACCGGCACTAGGGCCTTGGAGTCGGCCGGGGCGATGATGATGGCGTCAGCCTTCTGGGCAATCATTTGCTCGACCATGCGGATCTGGGCGGCGGTGTCGGTTTCGTTCTTGATGCCGTTGGACACCAGGGTGTACTCGGACGCATGGGCCTTGTTATGGGCCTTGGCGCCGTCTTCCATGGTGCGGAAGAACTCGTTGGCCAGGGATTTCATCACCAGCGCGACCTTGGGTTTCTCGGCGGCGAAGGCCGGGGCACCGGTCAGTGCAGCCAGCAGGCTGAGGGCGAGGGTGGTTTGGGCGGTGCGGCGGGTCAGTTTCATGTAGCTGTCTCCTGGAAAAGGGGCTGAAAGTTATGCACAGAAGGTGTTTCACCAGGCCAAAAGCGGTGCGCCGTGATCACGGTTATCGACCTCTGTGGCGTGCATAATAAATTGGAAAACGATTGCGCAAACGTTTTCCTTGTAATGATAAACCCGTATTGGTGCACTTGTATCCATTGTGGTGCGGGGGCGAATGGATGCACGGGTTTGCTTGGGGGCGGGCTGTTTCAGCTACGCTCTGGCGTGTGTGCTTCTGTTGGTCAAGGCGTTGGCAACCGTTTTTCAAGTGCGCAGAGCGATGGACCGGCTCCTAGGTGTATACACCTGCATAGTCCAGTTCGTGTATTCGCGGCTTTCCTCCTCGCGCTGGGCGTGGCAGGATGGATGTTGCGTCAACGCCCTGCGGGGGCGGGTGAACTTTATTTTTATAGAAAGCAGGTGTCCACATGCAATTCCTCAAAAACATGAAGATCGGCCACCGCTTGGCGGCGGGCTTCGCGGTCGTCATTGGCTTGCTGGTGGCGATGGCCGCCGTGGGTATCAGCCGCATTGATGCGGTCGACGACAACACCGAAATCATCTTGCACGACCGCTACCACAAAGTGGCGTTAGCGCAGACTATTGAAAATGATGTTAACCGGCAATCGCGGGCACTGCGCACCGCCTTGATTGCGTCGGATGCAGCCGTGGTGCAGGGTGAACTGGTCAAGGTCGAGGACTCGGCCGTTGCGATCGCCAAGGCGGCAGAGGAGTTGCAAAACACGGTGCACAGCGATAAAGGCAAAGCGGCGCTCAGCGCCATGCTGGAGGCGCGCGAAATTTTCAAAAAGCACGAGCAGCAACTGTTGGACATGATCAAGACCGGCAAGATTGACGAGGGCCGTAGCTACCTGGTCAAAGAGATGCTGCCGCCGCAAACCGTCTATCTGTCAGCCATTGAGGCATTTTTGAAGAGCCAGACCGATGGCATGGAGGCGTTTGGCGTCCAGGCCGCTGCCATGGCCCATAGCGCTAACGTCATGATGCTGGTTCTTGCAAGCTGTGCCACCTTGTTGGCGGTAGCTCTGGCCTACTTGCTGACAATGTCGATCACGCGGCCGATCGGCAGGGCGGTGCAGGTGGCGCAAACCGTGGCGTCGGGTGATTTGACTTCTGTCATCCAGGTGGACTCCACTGACGAAACCGGCCAGTTGCTTACTGCGCTGCAGACTATGCAGGCCAGCCTGTTCGACGTGGTGGGGCGGGTGCGCCAGGGGGCGGACAGCGTGTCGAACGCCAGCGCGGAGATCGCTACCGGCAACCATGATCTGTCGGGCCGTACCGAGCAGCAGGCCAGTGCGCTGGAGCAGGCGGCGGCGTCCATGGAAGAGCTGAGTTCCACCGTGCGCCTGAACGCAGACAACTCGCGCCATGCCAACACGCTGGCGCTGAACGCTTCCCATGTGGCGACTCGCGGCGGAGCGGTGGTGAGCCAGGTGGTGGACACCATGAAGGGCATCAACGACAGCTCGAAGAAGATCAGCGACATCATCAGCGTGATCGACGGCATTGCCTTCCAGACCAATATCCTGGCCTTGAACGCCGCCGTGGAAGCTGCCCGCGCGGGCGAGCAAGGCCGTGGCTTTGCCGTGGTGGCCAGCGAGGTGCGCAGCCTGGCCAGCCGCAGCGCCTTGGCGGCCAAGGAAATCAAGGCCTTGATTGGCGACAGCGTGGAGCGGGTGAGCCAGGGCACGGCCCTGGTGGACCAGGCGGGCAGCACCATGAGCGAAGTGGTGCAGGCCATCCAGAAGGTGACCGAGATCATGGGCGAGATCAGCACCGCCAGCTCAGAGCAGGCGCAGGGCATGTCGCAAATGGGCGAGGCGGTGGTGCATATGGACCAGGCCACGCAGCAGAACGCGGCACTGGTGGAAGAGATGGCCGCTGCGGCCAGCAGCCTGAAGAGCCAGGCTACGTCCCTGGTGCAGTCGGTGGCGGTGTTCAAGCTGGGCAATGGCGGCACGGCGGCCAGCCCGCAGATTGCGTTTGCCCGGTAGTTGTTGTAAGCAAAAATAGCTGCCAGCGCAGGTACTACCTGCGCTGGCAGCTATTTTTTTGGTAGCAACCGGAAGCTTAGTTGCGTACGGTGGCCATCACGGCGGCAAAGCCTACGAACACACCGCCGGTGGCGCGGTTGAACATCTTCAGCACGCTGGCGCGGCGCAGAAAGTTGGCCAGCGTCTTGCCGCTGCCGGCATATACCAGGTACCAGCCGGCCTCGATCACCGCAAAGGTCAGCAGCAGCACCGTGAACTGCGGCAACTGGGGGGCGCTGGCGTCCAGGAATTGCGGCAAAAAGGCCACGGCAAACAGAATCGCCTTGGGGTTGCTGCCGGCCACCAGCACGCCCTGGCGGAACAGGCTGGCGTTGCTGGGCACGACGCTGGCTTTGGCAACGCTGCCATCCGCCTCCTGGGCCACCGGTGCGCGCCAGCATTGGATGCCCAGATAGGCCAGGTAAGCGGCGCCCAGCCAGCGCAGGGTGTTGAAGACGGTCGGGAAGCTTTGCAGCAGCGCGCCCAGGCCGGCGGCCGAGATGCCCATCATCAGAATCATCACCACCATGCAGCCGGCCATGGTGGCCAGCGCGGCCTGGAAGCCGAAGCGGGCGCTGGAGCTCATCACCAGCAGCATGTTCGGCCCTGGCGTGGCCGACACCAGAAAGGTCATCATCAAAAACAGCCACCAGGTGTGCAGGCTCATGGGGGTACTCCAGCAGGGTTTGTGGATGGGATTGTAGAAGCCAGCACCACCTGGTTGCGACCCTGGGCCTTGGCCTGGTAGAGCGCCTGGTCGGCTTGTTGCACCAGGCTGTCCATGGAGACGTCGGGGCTGGGTACGACCAGCGCCACACCCAGACTGGCCGTGAGCACGCCAAACGGCGAGCGCGCATGCGGCAGGGCCAGGTCTTGCAGCGTCTGGCGCACGGTTTCGGCGATCTGCAGCGCCTCGGCGGCGGTGGGGCCTTCGCAGAGCAGCACGAATTCTTCACCGCCGTAGCGGGCCACCAGATCGCCAGCGCGGCGAAACTGCGCGGCCAGTACCTGGGCTGTGTGGCGTAGGCAGTCGTCGCCGGCCAGGTGGCCGTAGTGATCGTTGTATTTCTTGAAGTAATCCACATCCAGCATGACCAGCGCCAGGCTTTGGTGGCTGCGGCTGGCGCGGCTCCAGGCGCTGGCCAGCACTTCGTCGAAGCGGCGGCGGTTGGCTATGCCGGTCAGGCCGTCGGTGGCGCTCAGAGCGGCCAGCTGGGTGTTGGAGGTTTCCAGTTCCCGCGTGCGTGCGCGCACCTTGTCTTCCAGCTCGCGTTCATGCGCCTTCAGCTCGGCCAGCAGAATGGCAAAGCCTATGCCCACCGTGCACAGCGTGAGGATGAACTCCTGCGCGCGCACGATCTCCAGGTGCACATCCACCGCGCCAAACGGCTGGTGGCCGGCCGTCAGCACCCAGGAGGTGGCCCAGGACACCAGCGCCACGGCCAGCACGGTCCAGCGCACGCCAAAGCGCACCGCGATGTACAGCACCGAGGGCAGCAGCAGGTCGGGCGTGGCCGATACACCGCGGATTTCACCCCCATGGGCCGAAAACACCAGCGCCGCCAGGCCCAGGCTGATGAGCAGCACCACGCAGTCGCGCGGCTTGAAGCGGATGCTGCCGGGCGGTGGCGTGAACGATGAGGACAGGGACAGCAGCAGTGGCGTGTAGATCAGCAGGCCCAGGCCGTCGCCAAACCACCACAGGCGCACCAGGGTGAGGTAGGGCGTGCTGGTGGCATGCAGGTTTTGCAGCACCGCGGCAGCCAGAAGGCTGGCGAACAGGGCCGCCACCACCGGCCCGGCGACGATGAAGCGGCCAAAGTCACGAAAGCTCTGCAGCCCCATCGAGGCCCGCATGCGGCGCATCATCAGAAAAGCCAGCACCACCTCGGTCAGATTCACCAGGCTCAGCAGCACCGCGCCTTGCCAGCCAAATACCCCCAGGTTGGCAAGCACATCGGTGCTGAAGGTCAGCGCCGCCATGGCCCAGGCGCGCTGGCCCTGGTAGCGCAGCAGGGCGGCCAGCAGCACCGCATTGGGTAGCCACACCACGACCTCCTTCTCGGGGGTGACAGCGGCCAGAAAGGTCAGCTTCAGGCTGGCGAAATGCAGCAGCGGCAGCAGCAGATACAGCTGCCAGGGGGGATGGTTGGGGCGAGAGACGGGCAAGATGGGGCGGCGGGGGTTGGGACCGCTCTATCGTATAAGACGCGCAAGACTTTCCGGAACACAGGCCATTTAGCCCTCTGGCGCAGGTAATTCCTGCGCTGGTAGCTATAAATTAAATAGCAGAAGACGACAGTCCTGCAAAGACTAGGATGACCAGTCCCCGGCCGCGAAGGCCTTGGCATGCAAGGGGCGGCTGAAAAAGTAGCCCTGGCCCTCCAGGCAGCCCTGTGACTTCAGGTAGTTGAGCTGCTCGGAGGTCTCGATGCCCTCGGCGAGCACCCGCAGGTTCAGGCTCTTGCCCATGGCGATGATGGCCACCACCAGCTTGGATTCGCCGTTGTCGCTCTGGATATGGCGCACAAAGGACTGGTCTATCTTGATGGTGTCGATCGGGAAGCGCCGCAGATAGCTCAGGCTGGAGTAGCCGGTGCCGAAGTCGTCGATGGAGATGTGCACGCCCATGTCCTTGAGCGCCTGCAGCAGCAGAATGGTGGGCTCGGTGTGCTGCAGCAGCCCGCTTTCGGTCAGCTCCAGCTCCAGCAGGCCGGGGTTCAAGCCGGTTTCCTGCAGGATGGCTTGCAGGCTCGCCAGAAATCCTTTGCTGTGGAATTCCACGGCCGACACATTGACCGCCATCTGTCCGAAGGCAATGCCCTCGCGTGTCCAGGCCGCCGCCTGGGTGCAGGCCTCGCGCAGCACCCAGCGGCCTATCGATACGATCAGGCCGCTTTCTTCGGCAATGCCGATGAAGTGCTCGGGGTGCAGCAGGGTCCGGTCGGGCCGCACCAGGCGCAGCAAGGCTTCCACACCCAAGACCTGGTTGTCCTTCAGATTGATTTTGGGCTGGTACTGCAGCATAAAGCCGCCCTCGTCCAGCGCATGGTGCAGAGCGTTGTGCATGGACTGGCGCGCTACCGCCCGCACATTCATCTCCGGTGAGAACATCTGGTAGTTGTTGCGGCCGCTCTTCTTGGCGTAGTACATCGCCGTATCGGCGTCGCGCATCATGGCCTCGGCGTCCCCGCAGTCATCGGGGTAGATGGTCACACCGATGCTGAGCGTGACGTGCAGCCTGTGGTGCTGGATCAGATACGGCTCTGCGGTGGCTTCGATGATTTTCTGTGCCGTCAGCGTGGCGTCGTTCACCGAGTGGATCTGCGACAGCAGCACCACAAATTCGTCCCCGCCCTGGCGGAAGACCGAATCGGATTGCCGCACGCAGTCCTGCAAGCGCTTGGCCACGGCCTGCAGCAGTGAATCGCCCACCGCGTGGCCGAGCGAGTCGTTGATGTGTTTGAAGTGGTCCAGGTAGGCCAGTGCCACCCGGTTGCCTTGCCGTAGGGCCAGCGTGATGGCTTGGGCCAGCCGGTCGGTCAGCAGGGCCCGGTTCGGCAGGCCGGTGAGTTCATCGTGCTTGGACATGAAGCTCATCTGGGTGGCGGCGGCTTCGGCGGCTTCGGTGAGGGACTGCGCATGGATGGTCGCCACCACCAGGCGCTCGTTGGCTTCCACCAGCTGCGCGCTGGCGATCGAGGCCATTTCGTCCTTGATGAAAGAGCGGTCTTCCCGGGCCTGCACGGCGCTTTCGCGTTGCCCTATCGCCGTCTCGCCAGCCTTCAACGCCGCCTCGCGCTGGGCCAGAGCGGCGCGCCGCAGGTCCTCGTCGCTGTCTCCGGGCGCTGGCGGTGGGCCATCTATCCGATCGTGGGTCATGGCGTGGGGTCTCGTGGGGTGGGGGAGAGCGCATGCGTGCGCCGGGGGCGGCCGCTGAACAGGCCTTCGTGGTCGGCTACCTGGTCGCCAATACAGATGCCCTCGTCGCTGATGGTGTACTGCCGGATGGCATCGCTGTGGGCGCTGCCACGCACCTTCACCACGGCCATCACACGTTGCAAACGGCTGTCCAGCTCGATGTAGCGCTGCACGATGATGGCGTCGGTCAGGAAGGCCGAGCCATAGGGGCTGAAGCGCAGGTCGGTGTAGCGGTCTTCCAGCTCCGAGGTCATCAGCACCGTCACGCCCAGGCCCGACAGCACGGCCACCATGCGGAACAGGGCCTCTCGAAAATCGTCGCGGAAAGTGGGGGCCACCGTCAGCTCGAAGCCGGAAATGGAGTCAATCACCACCCGCTTGGCGTTTCTGTCGCGGATGCTTTGCAGCAGCTGCTGCACCACCTCGTCCACCGACAAGTCGCGCAGGCGGGTATTGATCAGGCCAATGGAGCCAGCCTGCACCAGGTCGTCGATGGTGGTGGTGCGCGAGCGGCTGGGGGTCTGCTCAAACGCGACGATGACCCCGGCCTCGCCCAGGCGCACGCCCTCGGCCAGGAAGGCCGTGGCCAGAATGGTCTTGCCCGAACCCGAGGGGCCGGCCACCAGCAGGGAGTAGCCATAGGGCAGCCCGCCGCCCAGCATTTCGTCTAACAGCGGCACCCCCATCGCCGCGCGACCGGTTTGGCGTGCATGGCCTTGTGCTCGGCTGGCATTGCTATCGTCCTGGATGATGGCCGAGGGGAAGATGTGCAGGCCGTCGTTGTTGATGCGGAAGGTATGTACGCCCGGGCTGGTGGCCTGGCCGCGCATTTTCAGCACCTGCATTTTGCGCACCATGGAATTGCGCTGCACGCTTTGCTCCAGCGACAAGATGCCGTCGGCCACGGTGAACACCGGGGGTGCATCGCGCTGCGGCGAATATTCGCCCACCAGAAAAGCCGTGACCTGCCAGCCCGACAGCGCCAGGCCCAGCTGGTGCACGAATTGCTGCATGCTGTCGGCCCCGCTGGCCATGCGCTGCGCCTCGATCATCACCGAGCGGAACGAGTCCACAAACACCAGCGCCGGGGCGTGCAGCCGAACCTCTTCCGCAATGCGCGCCAGCACCTGGTCAAAATGGCCCGAAGACACTTCGCTGCTGAGGTTAATGAAGCGGATGGAGCTGTCGATCTTGTCAAAATCAAAGAAGCTGAACTGCTGCTGGTAGCGCAACATCTTCCAGGCGGGCTCGCCGAGCACGGTGAAAAACAGGGCCGAGCGTTCGGGCGTGGCCAGCGCGAACATGGTCTGGTGGGCCAGGGTGGTTTTGCCGGCCCCGGGGTCGCCGACGATCAGGTTGAAGGAAAACTCCGGCAAGCCTCCGCCCAAGATCTCGTCCAGACCGGGCACGCCTGTGGCCAGGCGGCGTATGGTCACTTTGTCATTCATTGGTGTCTTTCTTTGCGGAGGCCGAGGTCGGGGCAATCCAGATGGCGCCCAGCAGGCGGTCGGTCAAGGAATCGCCAATCAAGGTATCTAGTAGTTCGGTGAAGTTCTCCAGCAGCAGACGGCTGGCTTCTATGCTTTCGCTGGCACTTTGGGTCTCCAGTGCTGCGATCAGATTCGGTAGCGGGTCTGCTTCTTTGCCTGGGTCCGAGGACGGCTGGAGCCAGCCGTGCTGCTTGGTGGTGAGGTACAGCGCCCGGTCCAGCAGCACGCCAACACCACGCCGGCCTACCACTTTTTCCAACGCGTCAGCGATTTGTTGCCAGGTGCTGGCAAAGGCCAGGGCTACCGCGCGCGTCGGTGCATTTGCCGATGCGGCGTGTCAAGGCTGTGGTGACGGCTTCACGCTTCATACGTTTCCCCGCTGTGCATGCCGTGCTTCGCTTCTAGTCCGTCAAAGAGAGAAGGCGCACGTAGCATGTATGGCCGCGTCTTACAGAAAACGCAGCCATGAAATCCATGGAGAAATCGGTGTCCTGGAGGTCTGACACCGGAAGATGTTGCCGCTTGGGTGGGCAAGCGCAGGTATGAAACGAAGCTTTACGCCAAATTTACGCCAAAAGGCCTATTTCCCGCACTGTAACTGACCCCACTCAGAGGTATTTGTCATATTAGGTGAATTTACACCGCGCGGATATTGGATTTAATGTAGTTTGATGTAGGACGGCAAGCTGTCCACAGCTGCATGCGCAGCATTTAAGGGCCATGATGGTTCTTAGTCATTTTGGCCTCTAGCGCAGATATTACCTGCGCTGGTAGCTATATATTTTGTAGTGCCAAGGGTGGCGGCTGCCAGATACGCTGCAGGGCTGGCAGCAGCGCCAGGTACACCGCCGAGAACAGCACAAAGGCGATCGACAGCACCTGGGTGGGGAAGGCGGCATGCAGCGCCAGGAACAGCGCAATGCCCGCCATGCGGCCCGCGCCCAGCGGGATCTCACGCACCACGATGTAGTCCAGCTTGTGCTGTGCGTAGTCGGGCGCGGACTCGATGGCGGCGTAGCTCCAGGCCATCAGGCTGGTGGTGATGAGGTTGAAGCCTATAGCGCTGGCCACGCCATAGGCCACCAGGCTGGCGGTCTGCGGCAGCAGCGCCAGGCCCAGCGATGCCACAAAAACCAGCACCGCGCCGCTGGCGTAAATGCCCATGCGGTGCCGGGCCTGTGAGCTGCGCGCCAGGGCAATGCTGGACAGCAGGCCCACCAGCCCGACCAGCGCGCTGTAGGCGCCCATGGCCAGCTCGTCCTGCAGGATGGAATAGGCCATGATGGTCACCAGAAAGCTGGTGTACGAGCCCTCCACCATGGCCGAGCCCACGCTGACCCACAGCATGCCGCGCCAGCGCGGCTGTCGGTTGCGCCAAGCGCCCAGCAGATTCGACTGGCGGGCCAGCGGCTGACCCTGCACCCGGTACGACCACCAGGCGGCCACGGCAAAGGTCAGTAGCGACAGGCCGAACACGGTGAAGTAACCCGTCGGCCCGGCGATATGGCGTATCAGCCAGCCCGACAGCAGCGGCGCCACGATGGCGGCAAAGCTGGTGAGGAAGTTGGCGGCGTACAGAAAGCGGTCGCGCTGCGCGTCCTGCGCGTTCTCCAGAAACTGCATGTGCTGGCCGATGACGAAGAAGCTCACCGCCAGGCCGAACAGGCCACCCAGCAGCACCACGTGCCGGGCACAGTCCTCGCGCAACCAGAGGATGGTGGCATAGGTCAGCATGAACATTAGCAGCCCCATGCGGCTGCTGGCCATGGGCGAGGTACGCCGCGCGTGCAGGCTGCACAAAGGAAAGCTCAGCAAAATCGCCGCCGAGCTGCTCAGGCTGTAGCTGGCCTGGGTGAGCAGCGAGCGGTCAATGTTCCAGATGTACAGGTTGACGAACAGGCTGGACAGGCCGACCGCAAAGGCCTGCAACAGCATCAGGACCAGAAAGCGGCGGGCATTCGCGTGCATGGGCATACTCTGCCTATAGGCTATAGCCGTTGGCCGCTTTCGGTGTCAAACAGCGACACCCGCTGTGCATCGCAACGCAGACCCAGGCTGTGGCCGCGCTGGTGCGGTGTGTGGCTTTCTGCCACCACCGACACGGCGTTGCCGCCCAGGTCCAGCCACAGCACCACGCTGGCACCCATGGGCTCGGCCAGGGTTACCGTGGCCTGGCCGGCCGATGTGTCGGGCGCGGTGAGCTGGATGTGCTCGGGGCGTATGCCCAGCACGGCCGGCTGGTTGGGTACAGGCAGGGTGGCGAAAGGGTAGGCGCTGACGTCCACGGTCAGCGCGGGCGCGCGCCACAGCAGGCGGCCGTCTTCGCCCACCAGCTTGCCTTCCAGAAAATTCATGGTGGGCGAGCCCAGAAAGCCTGCCACGAAGCGGTTCACCGGCCGGTCGTAGACCTCGGCGGGCGTGCCGATTTGCTGGATCTTGCCGTCGCGCATCACGGCGATGCGGCTTGCCAGGGTCATGGCCTCGGTCTGGTCGTGGGTCACGTAGACCATGGTCTTGCCGATGTCGTGGTGCAGCTGCTTCAGCTCGCGGCGCAGCTCGTTGCGCAGCTTGGCGTCCAGGTTGCTCAGCGGCTCGTCGAACAGGTACACGCCGGCCTCGCGTACCAGGGCCCGGCCAATCGCCACCCGCTGGCGCTGCCCGCCGGACAGCTGCGAGGGCTTGCGCTGCAGCAGCGGCTCCAGGTGCAGCATGGCGGCGGCGTTCTTGACGCGGCGGGCAATCTCGTCTTTGGCAATGCCGCTGATGCTGGGGCCGAAAGACATATTGCGCTCCACGCTCATGGTGGGGTACAGCGCATAGCTTTGGAACACCATGCCGATGGAGCGGTCCTTGGGGTCGGCCCAGGTCACGTCCTTGCCGCCAATGTGGATGGCGCCATCAAACACGTCGATAAGCCCGGCAATGCTGTGCAGCAGGGTGGACTTGCCGCAGCCTGAGGGGCCCAGCAGCACCAGAAATTCGCCGTCCAGAACCTCCAGGTCCATGTCTTGCAGGATGTCCACATTGCCCAGGCGGATGTGGAGTTGTTGGATCGAAACGCTAGCCATATTTATTGATTCCTCTAATTCTTGTAAATGCCCAACGGCGGGTGCTGAACCACCCTTCCAGAAACACCGCAGAACTGGCTCCGCCAGGCTGCAGGTGTTGCCCCCTGAAAGGGGGTTGGCGAAAAGCGCTTGCGCTGTAGCCTGGGGGTGTTACCCCTTCACTGCGCCGGCCGCGATACCGCGTACAAACCAGCGACCGGATATGAAATAAATGAACAGCGGCACCGAAGATGTGAGGATGGTGGCCGCCATATTGACGTTGTACAAACGCTCGCCGGTGGTGGTGTTGATGATGTTGTTCAGCTGCACCGTCATGGGCAGGTTCTCGCGCCCCGCGAACACCAGGCCCAGCAGAAAGTCGTTCCAGATATTGGTCACCTGCATGATCACCGCTACGATGATGATGGGGGTGGACATGGGCAGCATCAGCTGGAAGAAGATGCGCCAGAAGCCACCGCCATCAATGCGCGCGGCCTTCACCAGCTCTTCGGGCAGCGACGCGTAGTAGTTGCGGAACAGCAGCGTCATCACCGGCATGCCGAAGATGGTGTGCACCAGCACGATGGCCGGCAGCGTGCTGAACAAGCCCAGCATCGACAAGCCACGCACCAGCGGGTACAGATGCACCTGGTAGGGAATGAAGGCGCCCAGCAGCAGTACCGCAAAGAACCAGCCCGCCCAGGGCCTGCGCCAGTAGGCCAGCGCATAGCCGTTCAGCGCACCCATGAAGATGGACAGGGCCGCACTCGGGATGACGATCTTCAGCGAGTTCCAGAAGCCGACCTGTATGCCCTCGCACTTCAGGCCGGTGCAGGCACTGGTCCAGGCTGCCACCCAGGCGTCCAGGCTGGGCTGGCTGGGCAGGGCAAAGATCTGGCCCAGGCGGATTTCTTCCATGGGTTTGAGCGAGGTCACCACCATCACGTACAGCGGCAGCAGAAAGAACACTGCGCTCATCAGCAAGAAGGCGTAGATGCCCACACGCGCCGGCGTCAGCCAGGGCTGTGGTGGACGCGGCTTGCGCACCTTGGGTTGGGAAGTTGTCGCCATGTTCAATGCCCCTTGCTCTGTGCGCGTTCAATTCTGTTTTTGGCATACAGCCATGGCAGCAGCAGGACCAGTACGGTTAGCAGCAGCACCACGGAGGCGGCCGAGGCCAGGCCGATATTGGCGCGGTTGAACAGGTAGTCCATGATGAATTTGGCCGGCACCTCGCTGGCAATGCCAGGGCCGCCGCCGGTCATGGCCACCACCACGTCAAACACCTTGATCACCGCCAGCGACAGCAGCACCGCAGCGGTGGCTACGCTAGGCGCAATCATGGGCAGCACGATGCTCAGGTAGACGCGCCAGACGGGTATGCCGTCGATGCGCGCGGCCTTCCATATCTCTTCGTCCACACCGCGCAAACCTGCCAGCAGCAGGGCCATCACCAGGCCGGCGGATTGCCAGATGGCGGCGATGGCGATGGCGTAGATCACCTTGTCCTGGCTGATGATCCAGTCGAACTCAAAGTTGGGAAAGCCCAGCTGGCGCACCGCCTCCTGCAGGCCCAGGCCGGGGTTCAGCATCCACTGCCAGACCAGGCCGGTGGCCACGAAGCTCATCGCATAGGGGTATAAAAAAATGGTGCGCAGCAATCCCTCGCCGCGCACCTTCTGGTCGATAAACACGGCCAGTAAAAAACCGAGTACCAGGCAGGCCAGCACAAACACCAGACCAAACACCGCCATGTTCTGTAGCGACAGCGTCCAGCGCTCGGTGCTGAACAGGCGCTCGTACTGCGCCAGGCCCACGAAGTTGCTGCTGGGGAATGTCTTGGAGCTGGTCAGCGAGATGGCGATGGACCACAGCACCGTGCCGACGTAGCACAACAGCACGGTCAAGACCATGGGCAGCAGCGCCAGGTTCAGCGCCCAGTTCTGGCGCTTGCCGCGGCGGCGCGCGGCGGGGGGAGAAGATGCCATTAAAAATCCTAGGGGACACACATGGGGCTGCAACAGGGATGCGGGCAATTGCCCAGCACCCCTGTGCGGCGATTAGCTCTTCATTGCGGTCTGAAGTGCCTTCACGACGTCATCCACCGACTGGTTGGTGTTCCAGTATTTGGAGATGATGTCGGTCAGCGGGCCCACCACGTCGGGCGGCAGAAGCATGTCGGGGTTGGCCAGGTGGCGGCTCTTGTCCTTCATGATGGCCAGGCCAGCCTGGGCGCACTGGTCCATCTTGCTGCTGTCCACATCGGTGCGGATGGGGATGGAACCCTTCTTGTTGTTGAACGCCACCTGGGTGGTGGCCGAGGTCATGGACGTGGCCAGCAGCAGCTGGGTCTTGATGGCAGCCGGGTCCTTGGTGCGTGGGAAGATGAACACGTCACCCGCGATGATGTAGGGCGACTTGGGGCCAAAGCCGGCAAAGCAGCCGAACTCCTTGCCCGCCGTCTGCTTGGCATTGGCGAACTCGCCCTTGGCCCAGTCGCCCATGATCTGGATGCCGGCCTTGCCGGTGATGACCATGGAGGTGGCGTCGTTCCAGTTGCGGCCGGGTGAGCCGGCGTCGGTATAGCTCTTCAGGCGCTTGAAGTCGGTCAGGATCTTGCGGAACGCGGGCGAGTTGATGGTGGCCGGGTCGCGGTCCTTCAGCACCTTCAGGTACATATCGGAGCCGCCTTCATGCGCCAATATGCTGTAGAAAGTGATGAACTCTTGCCAGCCCTGGCCGCCCAGGGCCAGGGGCACCAGGCCAGCGGCTTTGAGTTTGTCCAACGCGGCAAACAGCTCGTCCGGGGTTTGCGGCTCGGAGGTGATGCCAGCTTTTTGGAAGGCTGCCTTGGAGTACCAGAACCAGCTGGGCATGTGGATGTTGACCGGCGCGGCGTAGTAGTGGCCGTTGACCTTGATGCTGCTGACCACGGGCGCGGGCAGCATGCTGTCCCAGTTCTCCTTGGCTGCTACAGGGTCGATGTCGTTGAGCATGCCCTCTTTGATGATGTCCAGGTACTGCTGCGAGGTGTTGAACTGGGCCGCGGTAGGCGGGTTGCCACCGACGATGCGGTTAATGGCCGCGGCGCGGGCGTTTTCGCCCAGGGCGATGGCCGAGTCCACCCACATGCCGCCGGATTTGTTGAAGGCGCTGGCCATTTCCTGGATGGCGGCGGATTCGCCACCCGACGTCCACCAGTGGATGACCTCGGCCCGGTTTTGCGCCTGTGCGCCGGTGCCGGCTACGACCGCCAGGGTGGTGATGGCGCTGGCCACCAGGGTACGTGCAAATGTCTTCATGTAGTCTCCGTTTTTATAAAAAGGGGCTTGCCGCCCCGGGGCTGAAATGGCTGGCCCTTGCGCCCTGGGGCTGCAGGCCGGCCGTTTACGCTTGCTTGCGTTGCTGCAAAAAGGCTTGTACTGCATGGGCGCTGTGTTTGGGCGTGCGCACCTGGGTGGTGTAGTCCACATGGGTGATGCCGAAGCGGCGCTCATAGCCATAGGCCCATTCGAAGTTGTCCATCAGCGACCAGATGAAGTAGCCGCGCACGTCCACGCCGGCCATCATGGCTTCGTTCACCGCCATCAGGTGGCGCTCCAGGAAGCGGATGCGCTGCGGGTCGGCCACGCCGTTGTCACCCACGGAGTCGTCGCTGGCCATGCCGTTTTCGGTGATGTAGATGGGCGGCAGTGTGGGGTAGCGCGAGCGGAAGTCGATCAGCAGGTCGCGCAGGCCCTGGGGGTAGACCTCCCAGCCCATCTGCGTGCGCTCTACCGACATGTCGTGCGGGGCTTCGGTGTAGCGGCCATGGCCGTCGGCCTGCACTACGGTGCGGAAGTAGTAGTTGATACCCAGGAAGTCCAGCGGGGTGGAGATGGTCTTCATATCGCCTTCCAGCACCAGCGGCTCGGTGCCGGGCCATAAGCGGAAGATGTCCTGCGGGTAGCTGCCCTGCAGCAGCGGGTCCAGCACCCATTGGTTCTGCTGCGTCAGGCTCAGGTGGGCGGCGTCGCGGTCTTGCGGGCTGTTGCTGGCGGGGGTGGCCGCGCCGATGTTGCAGACTATGCCTTTCATGGACTGCGGGTCGTGCGCCTGCAGTGCTGGCAGGGCCAGGCCGTGGCCCAGCAGCAGGTGGTGCAGGGCCTGCGTGGTCTGGCGCAAGTCGGTGATGCCGGGCGCATGGCGGCCAATGCCATAGCCCAGGTAGGCCGAGCACCAGGGCTCGTTCAGTGTGGCCCAGGCCGTGACCTTGCCGGACAGCTCACGCGCCATCAGCTCGGCGTAGTCGGCAAAGCGGTAGGCAGTTTCGCGGTTGGCCCAGCCGCCCTTGTCCTGCAGGTGCTGGGGCAGGTCCCAGTGGTACAGGGTGACGTAGCTTTGCAGGCCCTTTTCCTGCAGGCGGTCCAGCAGGCGTTTGTAGAAGTCCAGTCCCTTGGCGTTGGGCCGGCCTTTCTCGTCCATCACGCGGGGCCAGGCGACGGACAGGCGGTAGGCGTCCACGCCCAGGTTGGCGATCAGGTCCACGTCGGATTCCCAGCGGTGGTAGTGGTCGCAGGCCACTTCACCGGTGTCGCCATGCAGCACGCGGCCGGGTTCGTTGCAGTAGGTGTCCCAGATGGAGGGTAGGCGGCCGTCTTCCTTGGAGGCACCTTCGATCTGGAACGAAGCGGTGGCCACGCCGATCAGGAATTCGCGCTGCGCGATCGCCGAGTTGGCGGGAATATTCAGAGGGGGAATGCTTGGCATGGTGCTCCGTGGAAGGTGGGTGGGCTTGGTTGGAGGCGATGGTAGGAGGGGGGCGCCGCCCCGTATGTCGGGAAAGTTTGACAATCGCACTATCGGTATCCCTGAGTGCCCGCAGGGCTACCCACCCGACAATGCGGCAAGCTTTTTTATGGTTCCCATGTCCGATCCAACCCCAACGCCAACCCCGACTCCGACCGAAGGTGCCGACGGCCTGCCCGGCGTGCACATCCACCCCCACCGCCTGCAGACCGACCCGCACTTCGGCCAGGGCACGGTGTGGCGCTGGCTGTCCGAGGCGGTGCTGCTGGACCCGCGCGGCGAGACCCAGGCCCAGTCGGTGGTGGCGGCCAACAGCCAGCGCGTGTGGCAGATGCTGCGCGAAATGCCGGTAGGCCTGGTGCTGTATGACAGCGATTTCCACGTGGTCTACCAGAACCGGGCCAGCGAGCTGATGACCGGCTTCAGCCAGGCCGAGGCCCTGGGTCGCTCGCCCGTGGGCCTGTGGATGCCCCAGGAGCAGGAGGCCAGCGCGCACGAGTCCCTGCGCCGCATGCGCCAGGGCCGCATCGCGCTGAACGGGCGCGGCATGCAGGTGCGCCGCAATGGCCGCGTAGCCTGGGTGCAGTGGTACACCACGCCGCTGTTCGACGGCGAGACCTTCATCGGCTATCTGGGCACGCATACCGACATCAGCGAAGAGCTGCGCGCCCACACCGCGGTCCGCGCGGCCAAGCAGCAGGTGGATTTGCTGGTGGACGCGGCGGTGGACATCGCCATGCTGCAGCTGTCGCCCACGGGCCTGGTGCAAAGCTGGAACCGCAATGCCGAGGCCCTGTTTGGCGTGGCCGCGCTGGAGGTGCTGGGCATGGACGTGCGCCCGCTGCTGGCCCAGACCCCGCACGAGCAAGCGCGTGTGCAGCAGATGCTGGACGGCGCCGCTGGTGGCGAGCGCATGGAGTTCGAAGGCTGGCTACCGCGCTGGCCGGGCAGCCGATTCTGGGGCAACTTGCTGCTGTACCCGCAGCGTGATGAAGAGGGCTCGGTCGTGGCCGTGGTACTGGTGGCGCGTGACTTGAGCGACCGCCGCCGGGCCGAGCAAAAGATCCGTGAGAGCGAGGCCCTGCTGTCCGCCATCGTCGCCACCACCAGCGACGCGATCCTGGGCCTGGACGCGCAGGCCTGCGTGGTGTTCTCCAACCCTGCCGCGCAGCGCATTTTTGGCCGCAGCGATGCGCAGCTGTTGGGCCTGCCGCTGGCCGAAGTGCTGCCGCTGGCTGACCTGCCCACGCTGATCGGCGCGGTGCGCACCCTGTCCGGCAAGCGCCACGGCGGCGCGGCGCTGCACCTGGAGGCCTCGGCGTCCGAGACCCGTGTCAACGGCGAGGTGCTGTTCACCCTGACCGCGCGCGACGTGACCGAGCGGGTCGAGTCCGAGCAGGCCCTGCTGCGCTACCGTGAACAGCTGTCGGCCCTGTCGCGCCAGCTGCTGGAGGCCGAGCAGCAGACCAACCGCCGCCTGGCACAGCTGCTACATGACCAATTGGGCCAGACGCTGACCACGTTGCGCATCTCGGTCGATGCCCTGCGCGCCCAGTTGCCGCCCACCTCCACCGAGGCCATCGACAAAAGCTGGAGCCGTGTCTCCAGCATGATCGACCGGGGCATGCGCGAGGTGCGCGAGGTGCTGGTAGAGCTGCGCCCGCCGCTGCTGCAGGAGCAGGGCCTGGGCGTGGCGCTGGACAACGAAATCCAGGCCGAGGCGGCGGGCCACGCCGCCGTGTCCATCCGCTTGCACATTCCGCCGACCATGGCCGACCGGCGCTGGAGCCCCGAGGTGGAATACGCCGTCTTCATGGTGGCGCGCGAAGCCATTGCCAATGCGCTGTGCCACGCCCAGTGCCAACGCCTTACGGTGGGCATCGAGCCCCTGGGCAGCCTGGGCCTGCGCCTGCTGGTGCAGGACGACGGCATAGGCCTGGGCCCCATAGGCCGCGCCGTGAAGCCCGGCCACCTGGGCTTGGTGGGTATGCGCGAGCGTGCGCAGGCCATAGGCGCTTCGCTGAGCGCGCGCAGTGCCGACAATGAGCGCGGCACCCTGATTGAACTGAACTACTCACCATGAACGATAGCGTGTATCTGGTGGACGACCACGCCATCCTGCGCGAAGGCCTGCGCGCGCTGCTGGAGCCGGCGGGCTTTGTGGTGGTGGGCGAAAGCGGCGACCTGCCCACGGCGGTGCAGGACATCGTGCGCGCACCGCCCGACTGCGTGCTGCTGGATTTATCGCTGGGCGAGCGCTCCGGCCACGAGCTGCTGGCCGAGCTGCAGCGCCGCAAGATTGGCAGCCGCGTGGTGGTGTTGAGCATGATGGCCCAGCCCCGCCAGGTGATGGACGCGGTGCGCATGGGCGCCACGGGCTATGTGCTCAAGGGCGCGTCGGGCGCCGAGGTCATCACCGCTTTGCGCCACGCCTGCAACGGACAGCATTACTGGAGCAGCGCCATCGAAAAAGTGGCCCAGGAAGCCCTGCGGCCGGCCGAGCCGAACACCCCGCTGGAGCCCTTGCACACCCTGTCGCAGCGCGAGCGCCAGGTGCTGAACCTGGTGGTGCGCGGCCAGCCCAGTAGCAGCATCGCCCACACCCTGAGCCTGTCGGCCAAGACGGTGGAAACCTACCGTTCGCGCGTGATGGCCAAGCTGGGGGTCAGCGACATCACCGGCCTGGTCCGGCTGGCGGTGAAAGAGGGGCTGCTGGACGGCGAGTGAGCTTGCATGAAAAAAGAGCTGCCTGCGCAGGTAAACCCTGCGCAGGCAGCTCTTTTTTTGATAGCACGTAGTGTGCGGGGCGATCAGCTGTGTTCGCGCACCAGTTGGCCGGCATCGCGGGCGGCAACCAGCTCGGCGCGCACTTCAGCGCGGGTCTTGCTGCTGCTGGAGGCCAGCACGGGGTACTGCTTGTCGTTGCCGAAAGGCGTGTTGCCGTCTTTCAGAGCTTGGGCGGCTTCGGCTTGTACTTCGGCGCGGCTCAGGGTGCTGGCGACCTTGACGTCAGGGTAGTTGTTGTCATTGCCGGCAAAAGCGGTGCTGGCGGCGGCAGAAGCCACGGCGATCAGGGCGGTGGCGGCGAATTTGAGATATGCGTTCATGGCGGATTCCTTTCAATAGCAGCATGGCTGGCCGCGCTGCATTACGAGATTTGCTGTGTGCCTTGTCGCTATGCAACCCCAGATTCGGATCGCATCGCACTCAAGGCACGTTTTATGGGTGGGTGGTATGCACAGGTAGCCGGGGCTTAGCTGTGTTCGCGCACCAGTTGACCGGCGTCGCGGGCGGCAACCAGCTCGGCGCGCACTTCAGCACGGGTCTTGCTGCTGTTCGATGCCAACACGGGGTACTGCTTGTCGTTGCCGAAAAGTGTGTTGCCGTCTTTCAGAGCTTGGGCAGCTTCGGCTTGTACTTCGGCGCGGCTCAGGGTACTGGCGACCTTGACGTCAGGGTAGTTGTTGTCATTGCCGGCAAAGGCACTGGTGGCAGCCACGGAAGCCAGGGCAATGAGGGCGGAAGCGGCGAACTTGGTAGAGATAGACATGGTGATTTCCTTCAAGGGTTTGGAAAAATGGGACTGCACGCAGTTGTTGTGTGTAGCCATGGTCGGCTGTGGCAGCGCCTGGTGGGGTGTTGTGTTTGCCGAATCCATGGACTGAACTTTAGGCCTCCAGAGTCGCTTGCGGCTCCAGCGGCTTTGTCTGCATCGTTCTAAAAAATTGAATTTACACACGCTCTGTGCGCAAAATAAGAATGTGCTAGGACATGCCCAGGCCGCCCATATTTGTCGGTTTTCACCGACACGCCAAGTCCTTGATTTCATTGGCATTACTGCAGGCCGCTCTTTGGTTTGTCGGGGAATACCGACAAACATTGCAGGTGCAAAGTGCCAAGTCCCTTGATTCCATTGGATATTTTTTCTGGCACGTATCTTGGGAACAAAACACCGTCTGCCGCAGACATGGTGTTCAACTTCTAACAACAAGGGGCTTGCGATGTCCGTTCTCATGATTCTTGTCCTCATCTCCCTGGCCGTGGTGCTGGTACTGACGATTGCCGCAGTCGCGTCGTCTCCGCCACACTCGTTCCAGGTGCCGGGTCGGGTGCAGCGCGGCCCTACGCGTCCAGCCCAGTTGCGCCGTTCTACGGACAAAAAACCTCCCGAGCAGGAATCTCCTTCGGTTATCGCTGCCGGTTTTCAATAGGCCATGCCGACGCTGCTGCGCCTGCGGGCGGGCGGAGGGGTATGGGCCGGGGCCGGCGTGGTCAAGGCCTGGCTGCTGGGCAACAAGCCCCGCTACCGGCTGTGGGTGTCGCCGTCCGCACAGTGGCAGCAACGACTGGAACGCGCGGTGGCCGTGCGCACCGCGGAACTGGCGCAGCAGCTGGACCAGATGCAGGAACGCCAGCTGCAGCTGGAAGTGCTGGCCCACCATGACAGCCTGACCGGCCTGGCCAACCGCAAGCTGCTGCAGGACCGCTTCGCGCTGGCGACAGACCGCTGGCAGCATAGCGGCACACGCTTTGCGCTGCTGATGCTGGACCTGGATGGGTTCAAGGCCATCAACGACCGCCACGGCCATGCGGCGGGCGATACGGTGCTGGTTGAGGTGGCGCGGCGCCTGGTAGCGGCCACCCGCGCCAGCGACACCGTGGCCCGCCTGGGTGGAGATGAATTTGTGCTGCTGGTCGAGGCCGTGTCAGACACGCAGGAATTGCCCCAGCTGTGCAACAAGCTGCTGCAAACCCTGTGCGAGCCGGTGCAACTGGACGCCGCTACTGCGTTGTCCGTGGGCGCCAGCATTGGTCTGGCCATGTACCCCGAGGATGGGGTCGGTCTGCCGCACATGCTGCATGCGGCCGACCAGGCCATGTATGCCTGCAAGACCAGCGGCCTTGGGTACAGCCCATTGCGCGCTATGCCGCGCAGGCCCGATCCGTCAAATTTGTCTGTAGCGATGCGGCCAGCGGGTGCCTCGGCCGCAGCCCGGCCCATAATGGCTTCCCACCTAGCCATACGCCCTGCGGTGCCTCTGCGCGTCGCGGAGACCCATGCCATGCTTTCTGTCGCCGACCTGCAAGCCCGGATACAGCAGCTGCAAGAGCAGTACCAAGCGCTGCAGCGCGATTACCAGAACCTGCAGGCGGAAAAAATCCAGCAGCACATCGCGGCCGACCTGTGGCTGGCCCAGCGCACCCGCGAGCTGAAGGCCGAAGCGCTGGAGCAAAAAAAGGCCGAAACCCTGCAGCGGGTTTTCTACCGCATTGCCGAGCGGGCGGCGGCAGGCCTTTCGTTTTACGATTTCCTGCAGACGGTGCACGGCTTGTTGGGTGAGCTGCTGTACGCCAAGAACTGCTACGTGGGTCTGTACGACGTGCGCAAGCACATGCTGAGCTATCCCTACTACGTGGACGAGCGTGACGGCGACACCATGCAGTGCAACGACGTGCCGTACTGCAAGGGCTTGTCCGAATATGTGCTGCGCACAGGGCAGCCCCAGCTCATAGACCACCAGCGCTTTCTGGCGCTGCAGGCTGCGGGTGAAATTACCGAGGCCAGTGGTGACCTGAGCTTCACCAGCTGGCTGGGCGTGCCCATGTTCATCCAGGGGGTGGTCAGCGGCCTGCTGGTGGTACAGGGTTATGAACCGGGCATTGCCTACAGCGCGGCGGACGTGGGCATTCTGTCTTTTGTGGCCAACCACGTTAGCAGCGCCATCGAGCGGCACCAGGCGCTGGAAGAGCTGCGCAGGTCCGAGGTGCGTTACCGCACCGTGATCGAAAACGTGGGCGTGGGTGTGGTGGTGGTGCAAGACAGTCGCATGGTGTTTGCCAACCCCAGCCTGGTGCGCATCGTGGGTTATCCGCTGGACTATCTGCTGTCCAACCCCTATACCGCGGCCGTCCACCCCGAGGATGTGGCGGTCATGGTGGACCGCCACCAGCGCAGGCTGCGCGGCGAAGAGGTGGAGTCGTTCTACAGCTTTCGCATCATCACACAGGCGGGCGCGGTGCGCACGCTGGAGCTGTCGGCGGTGAAGATCGAATGGGGCAAGCGCGACGCAACGCTGCTTTTCGTGGTGGACGCCACCGAGCGCCTGCATGCCGAGCATGCCCAGCGCATGACACTGCAAAAGCAGGCCGAGCTGAACGCCATGAAGACGCGCTTCATCTCCATGGCCTCGCACGAGTTCCGCACGCCGCTGGCCATCATCCTGTCGTCGGTGGAGCTGCTCAAATACTACGGCGACCGTCTGCCCGACAGCGAAAAATCCGAGGTTATCGGCACCATTGAAAGCGGCGTGCAGCGCATGACGGGCATGCTCGACCGCGTGCTGCAGCTGGGCAAGGCCGAGGCTCAGCTGTTGGAGTTCCAGCCGCAACAGATCAATCTCGCGGCGCTGTGCCACAGCCTGGTAGACGACGCCCATACCCAACAGCCGACGGCCACCTGCGAGGTGGTCAAGGACTTTGCCGCGCTGCCGCCTACCGGCTGTTTCGATGAAAAGCTGCTGCGCCACATCTTTGGCAACCTGCTGTCCAACGCCATCAAGTATTCCCCGCGCGGTGGCACGGTGCGCTTCCGCGTCTATCCTGATGGTGGAAAGACGGTGTTCGAGGTGTCCGACCAGGGCATAGGCATCCCGGAGGAGGAGCTGCCGCACCTGTTTGAGCCCTTCCACCGGGCCTCCAATGTGGGCGACATCCAGGGCACCGGTCTGGGCCTGGCGGTGGTGAAGAACGCGGTAGACCTGCATGGCGGCCATATCGAGGTCAACCGCCTGCAGCCCCAGGGCACCTGCTTTACAGTGCGTATTTAGGTGGCTGCCGCTGCAGTGGGCGTATATTCCCGAAAACTACACGTTTATCCAACCTATCCATCCGGGCAAGGTCTGGCCAGCGTTGCCAGGGCCCGTGGATTACGGTATTCGGGGAGTAGATATGGCGCGTATTCTGGTGATCGAGGACGAGGCTTCGATACGTTCGAACCTGCTGCGCTTCATCCGCCTGGAAGGCCACGAAGCCGAGGGCGTGGCCGATGGGCAACAGGGCCTGCAGGCCGCATTGGGTGGTCTGCCCGACCTGATCTTTTGCGACGTGATGATGGCGCCCATGAGTGGCATGGAGGTGCTGGCCGCCATCCAGCATGTGCCGGCGCTGCAGCAGGTGCCTTTCATCTTCCTGTCGGCCAGTGCCGAGCCCGAGCGGTTGGACGAGGCCCTGCGCCTGGGCGCCCGCGGCTATGTGACCAAACCCTTCAACTTTTCGCAGCTACGTGCGGTGTTGCAGCAGCACCTGCCGGCCCAGGCATGAGCCTGAGCAGCGGCGGCACACGGCGACTTAGTCCATGGCGCGCATCCTGATCGTTGACGACGACCCCGCGTTGCTGCGCCTGCTGTCGCTGCGCCTGCACTACGAGGGCCATACCGCCGTGGAGGCGTCCCATGGCGCTGCGGCCTTGGCACTGCTGGACCAAGGCCTGCCGCACATCATGATCACCGACCTGCAGATGCCCGGCATGGACGGGCTGCAGCTGTTCGAGGCCGTGCACCGCCGCTACCCCTTGCTGCCGGTACTGATGCTGACCGCCAACGGCAGCATCGCCCATGCCGTGCAGGCCATGCAGCGTGGCGTGTTTGGCTACATCACCAAACCCTTTGAGGGCGTGGACCTGATGCGCGAGGTGGACCGGGCGCTGGAGGTCTCGTCCGCTCTGGGCGCCGACATGCCCAGCCCGGACGGCGGCGAGACCTGGCGCGAGGCCATCGTCACGCGCAGCCCGCGTATGGAAAAGCTGCTGGCCGAGGCCCGGCTGGTGGCGCAAAGCGATGCCTCGGTGCTCATCTACGGCGAGAGTGGCACCGGCAAGGAGCTGCTGGCGCGGGCCCTGCATGCCTCCAGCGCGCGCGGGGCCGAGCCCTTGGTGGCGGTGAACTGCGGTGCCATCCCCGAGAACCTGGTCGAGTCCGAGCTGTTTGGTCACAGCAAGGGCGCTTTCACCGGTGCGGTGCGCGACCACGTGGGCATGTTCACCAGTGCGCACCGGGGCACGATTTTTCTGGACGAAATTGCCGACCTGCCGCTGGCCATGCAGGTCAAGCTGCTGCGCGTGCTGCAGGAGCGCGAGGTGCGGCCGGTGGGCGCGGCACGTTCGCACAAGGTGGATGTGCGGGTGATCTCCGCCAGCAACCGCAAGCTGGAGGACGAGGTGGCCGCAGGCCGCTTCCGCGAGGATTTGTTTTACCGCCTGAACGTGGTGAGCCTGACCCTGCCACCCCTGGCCGAGCGGCGTGAAGACGTGGTGCTGCTGGCCAACCATTTCATGCGCAGCCTGTCGCAGCGCTACGCCAAGAACATCAGCGCTTTCGCGCCCGGCGCGCTGGAGCAGTTGAGCAAAGCGCCCTGGCCGGGCAATGTGCGGCAGCTGCAGAACGTGGTGGAGAAATGTGTGGTGCTGTGCACCGGCAGCATCATCGCGGCCAGCCTGGTGCAGGGCGCGCTCAGCAGCCAAAGCTCCGAGTTGTTGCCGCTGGATGAGGCGCGCAAGGAGTTCGAGCGTGGCTACCTCACGCAGTTGCTGAAGATTACCAGCGGCAACGTGGCCCAGGCCGCCAAGCTGGCACAGCGCAACCGCACCGACTTCTACGCTCTGCTGGCACGCCACCAGATCGAATCGGCCCAGTTCAAGGTGGATTCTTAGATTTTTGAGGCTGGCAGGTAAAGCCCCGTATCCACTACGAAACTGCGGCTATGGCCTTTGCTGGCGCCCGAGCGTGCAAATGCTGTGGCATAAAGGACTGGTTTTCATGGCCCAAGGTGAATATGGAAACTGTTGCAACCAGCTCTTGTGCCAAATCTTTCATGCTACTGGCAGCGGCGGCCATTTCCTCGACCATTGCCGCATTTTGCTGCGTAGCCTGATCCATTTGCGTAATGGCCTCACCTACCTGAGATACGCCGGACGATTGCTCGCTGCTGGCCGCGCTGATTTCACCCATGATGTCCGTGACACGGCGGATGGAGTTCACGACCTCATGCATCGTGGCACCGGCTTTGTCGACCAGAACCGTGCCCTGTTCGACCCGTTCCACACTGGCCGATATCAGTTGCTTGATTTCCTTCGCTGCTTCGGCGGAGCGGCCCGCCAGGCTACGTACCTCGCTGGCCACCACGGCAAAGCCCCGTCCTTGTTCCCCAGCGCGTGCGGCTTCCACGGCAGCGTTCAGTGCCAGGATATTGGTTTGGAATGCGATGCTGTCAATGACGCTGATGATGTCGGATATTTTGCGTGAGCTGTCGTTGATGCCCCGCATGGTTGTGACCACTTCAGAGACCACGGAGCCGCCCTGCGTCGCTACCGTGCTGGCACTCAGAGCCAATTGGTTGGCCTGTTTGGCGTTGTCCGCGTTTTGGTGCACGGTCGAGCCCAGTTCCTCCATGGAGGCGGCGGTTTGCTCCAGGGCACTGGCTTGGCTTTCCGTCCGACTGGAGAGATCGTGGTTGCCTTGGGAAATCTGGATGCTGGCGGCAGACACGTTTTCCGCGCTCTGGCGGACATCGCCCACAATTTTTGCCAGATTGGTTCGCATCGTGGCCAGGGCCACCAGCAATTGTCCTGGTTCATCGGCCGCCCCTGGGGGGATGTCAACAGCCAAGTTGCCGTCGGCTATGGCTGATGTGATGTTGACTGCTTGCTGGACGGGGGCGGTGATGGAGCGCGTCGTCCACCAAGCCAGAAAGAGGCCCAATGCAATAGAGGCAACCGTGCTGACGGTCACCAGCAGCATGCTGGTATCGGCTTGCGCCAAGTTCTTCTTGAGGTCGTCATTGACGCCTTGGTCCAAGGTGTCCATCAGTTGTGACAGCACGTCGGCATAGGCCTTATAGGCCGCAGACAGAGAGCTGTCCACTTGTTGCGTTACGTCCTGCCCAGACTCTTTCAATTTAATGAGTTCCGTACGCTTGGCACGGTACGCATCGCGGGCAGACAAGATTTGGTCGTAGAGTTGTTTCTCCTTGCCATTGTGCATGTACGTACCTGCCTCGGTGACGCGTTTGCTTTGGATCTCTACCAAAGCGCGGATGTCTTGGTTCAGGCGGGTAACGTAGGCTGCGTTGTCGGATTTCAACGCCGCCTCGGTGCGCAGCCAGTTCGCCTGGATGTCTGCAAGCCAGCGTTGCACCAAATCTTGGCGCTTGAGTTCGGTCGTGGAAATGTTCTCATTGCTCTGCTTCAAGGCAACGATGCTTTTCATGCCAAGTGTCGCAACCAACACCGTGATGAGGAGCAGAGCACCAAACGCGGCGCCCAAACGTATTCCAAGTTTCAAGTTCGCAATGCGCATGGGGTTTCCTTCTGGGTATAGGGGTTGGTTTCAGCGAGCGGTACTTACTCTTCTGTCAACCCCGTCCATCGGGCTAGACTTTGGAGTGCTTGTCTCGATAGCCTCACTGGCTGTGCCGTTGCATTATTCAACTGCAGATAGACCCTGTCCACGCCCTCGGCCAGGGAGGCAACACGCTGTTTTGAGGGGGGCTAGCTCGCGAATGCCGTGAATGCCTGGATGTGGCGCTTCAGCGGTTTCATCTATATTGATGAAGCTTTGGGGCGGTCTGCCCCTGTTTTTACAAGCGTACGCCGAGGACTGCGTACGGAACCTGCGAATGCAGGTGCTCAGCGCTTGCGCAGCTTGTAGGCCGCAACCAGAATCCGCACGCCCACCAGCAGGGCCACCGTGCCGTAGGCTGCCCATTGAAGTTGGCCGGTCATGAAGCTGCCGGGCAGGATGTTCAGCCCCTGCAGAATCCAGGTCACGCCGGCCAGCGCCAGCAGCCCACCCAGGATGAATAGAAATGTACGCATGGTGCTGCCTCAGCGGATGGCGGCCAGCAGCGCGCCCAGGCCGGCACCGCCCAGCAGGATCAGCGTGGGGGTAACGCTCAGCGTATAGCCCACGGCACGCTTGGCCGGGTCTTGTGCATAAGCGCGCCAGTACACGAAACGGCCCAGTACATAAACCAGGCCCAGTCCTGCCACCGCCAGCGGCGACCAGTAATGTGCTGCCAGGTACAGCGCCGGCAGCAGGATCACCAGCATTTCCAGCGTGTTCATCTGCACGCGGTACAGCCTCTCGAACATGGGGTGCCCGCTGACCGCAGGGGCCTTCACGCCGTACTGGGCGCGCGCCTTGGCGACCAGGCTGGCGAAGAACAAAAACTGCAAAAGCGCAAGCACCGTGACCAGATCAACCCAAACCATATTTGTCTTCCTTAAACGTTGGATGCGCAACAAGCGTTGAGCGCGCGACTATAGCCCTGCAGACGCTGCGCAGGCCACCATGTCCATCTCCACCGTGGCGTTCTTGGGCAGCTGCAGCACGCCCACGGAGGTGCGGGTGTGTGCGCCCGCCGTGCCCAGCACCTGGTAGAGCAGGTCGGAGGCACCATCGGCCACCTCGCTGTGCTGGGTGAAATCGTCGCTGCACTGCACGTACACGGTGATGCGCAAAATCGCCGCCACCTCGTCCAGCGAACCCAGGGCGCGCTGCAGCAGGGCCAGGGCCCGCAGTGCGCAGACCTGGGCCGCATGCTGTGCCTGCACAAGCGTTACACCGGCGCCAGCGCGGCCGGTGACCACCACGGTGTCGCCCACCCGGGGGATCTGCCCGCTGAGGTAGATGTCGCGGCCATTGCGCACCAGGGGCACGTAGTGGCCGCCGATCTTGATCTCGCCGTCAAAGGCATAGCCCAGCGCGGCAGCGGCCTGCTGGAAGCGTTCGTCTCGGGACATGTCCATTCCTGAAAAATTTAAATGAAATAGGGCGCTAGCGCAGAGATTACCTGTGCTAGAAGCTATGAAAAATATAGTAACCGTGCAGGGTTAGCGCACGGCAAAGCGTACCTGTTCAAACCGCCCGGCGCTGTCCATGGCTGTCAGCGCGTGCGGGCCGGGTTCGGCCAGCGGCAGGCGCAGGCTGCCGGGTGTATTGCCGGTCTGCTGGGTGGAGCCCACCCAGCGGCCGTCCAGCAGCCAGACCACCGGCTCGGTGGTGCCCAGGGCCTGCAGCTGCAGCGTCAGGCTCTTCTTGCCGGGCACGGCGTGCAGCACGCTGCCGGGGTCGATGCCGGTGATGCGCAGGCTGCGGCTGGGCGTTTGGTGGGCGCAGGGCGGGCCCAGCGGCAGGCGCTCCACCGCGCTGCGCTGGGCGGGTTCTATCCAGGGTTGCAGCAGGGTGGGCCAGCGCGCGTATTCCACCGCGTGCTGGGCGTTGCCGGGCTGGCAGCCGGGGCGCAGGCGTTCGCGCTCGTGGTTGTCTACCCAGGCCGTGTCCAGCAGGCTGTGCGGGTTGACGCGGTCGGGCAGGGTGGGCGGCGCGGTGTCGTCCAGCGTCCAGGCGCTGCGGCGCACGGCACAGTGGGCCGGATCGGTGACGCTGGCGGCCAGGCCCAGCGGCCAGCAGATGTCTTGCGCGTGCACATTCGGCGGCACCGGCCGGCTCTGGGCGGATATGGGGCCCAGCGCGGCCAGCAGGTCTTTCACCAGCGGGGCGGCGGTGTTGGCGCCGAAGTGGCCGGGGTTGGGCGTGCCGTCCGGGCGGCCCACCCACACGCCCAGGGTGTAGCGGTCGGTCACGCCGATGGCCCAGGCGTCGCGAAAGCCAAAGCTGGTGCCGGTCTTCCAGGCCACGCGGGCGCTGGTCTCGCGAAACGGCGCGTCCGGCCGGCCGCCGTTCTCCAAGATTTCGCGCACGATGAAGGCCGCGCCGGGGCTCATCAGCCGGGTGTCGGTGTGCGGTGCGGTGGGCGTCAGCCGGGGCAGGCCGGCCACGCCGTTGCGTGCCAGCGCGGTGTAGGCGCCCACCAGCTCTTCCAGCGTGGTGCCCGCGCCGCCGAGGATCAGGCTCAGGTTGGGCGTGGCGCCTTGCTGCATGCGCAGCTTGAGCCCGGCGTTGCGCAGCTGGCCGGCAAAGCGGGCCGGGCCTATGCGGTCCAACAGGTCCACCGCCGGCACGTTCAGCGAGCGCTGCAGAGCCTCGCTGACGCTCACCGGCCCGGTGAAGGTGGCCTGGAAGTTACCCGGCGCGTAGCCGCCAAAGTTTTGCGGCGCGTCGATCAGCAGGCTCTCGGAATGGATCAAGCCCTCGTCCAGCGCCATGGCGTACAGAAAGGGCTTCAGGGTGGAGCCCGGCGAGCGCACGGCGCGCACCATGTCTACGTGGGCGGCACGCGCGTTGTCGCTGAAGTCGGCCGAGCCAGCGTAGCCACGGATGGCCAGGCTGTCGTTGTCCACCACCAGCGCAGCGATGGACACGGCGTCGGGCAGGCTGCTCAGGCGATCCAGCAGCACCTGTTCCAGGCGGATCTGCAGGCCGGCGTCCAGCGTGCTTTGCACGATGCCATTTTGTTGAGATGCGTGGGGCTGGCGGCGCAGGCGCTCGGCGGCCAGCGGGGCCAGCCAGCGGGCTTTGAGTGGCGGGGCAAACACGCGTTCCAGCAGCGCGTCCTTGACCAGCGCCGCATCCCATAGGCCCAGGGTCTGCATGCGCTGCAGCACCTTGTCGCGCGCGGCCTGGGCGCGGCCTGGGGCGCGGTCGGGTCGCAGGCGCGACGGGCTTTGCGGCAGGGCCACCAGCAGCGCTGCCTCGGCCGGGCTCAGGTCGCGGGCCGACTTGCCCAGGTAGGCGCGGCTGGCCATTTCCACCCCCTGCACCTGGCCGCCCATGGGCGCATGGTTCAGGTACAGGGTGAGGATGTCGCGCTTGCTCAAATGCCATTCCAGCTGCAGGGCGCGGGCGATTTGGCGCAGCTTGGTGCGCAGGCTGCGCGGCGCCGGCCCGCCGTCGGGGGCGTTCAGCTCCAGAATGCGCGCCACCTGCATGGTCAGCGTGGAGCCGCCCGAGACGATGCGCCCATACCGCCCCCACTGCCACAGCGCCCGCGCCAGGGCCACGGGGTTCACGCCCGGGTGCCAGTCGAACCAGCTATCTTCGTACTGCAGCAGGGCTTGCAGATAGCGGGGTGACACGGCCTCCACGGTGGTCGGCTGGCGCAGCGCGCCGTCGGTACTGGCCCAGCTGCGCAGCGGCGTGCCGTCTTGCGCCAGCACCACCAGCGTGCCGGGCGGCGCCAGGCCGGTGCGGGCGGCTTCGGGGAGGGGGAAGGCCTTGTCCAGCGTCGATAGCGCGGCCAGCAGCAGGGCCAGCCCGATCAGGGGGGGGCGCCAGGGCTTGGGCAGGCGGGGGAGGGTGGGCACGGGGCTATGGGGTAAATAGGGAACTGGCGCAGAAAATATATGCGCTAGCAGCTATATTTTTAGTAGCGATTTATCTGACTAGTTGCCGATACCTGCGACGTAGCTAGTGGTTTGATGGACCGTAAATGCAGATTAGCGTCCGAGGCTATTGGCAGGCGGCACGGGCCGCAAAGCGGTATTGTGACGTTGCCTACCCGCGTAGGGCGACCAGTTATATCTTTCCTCAACCATCGCTTTTGCGAACTGGGCAGCCATTGCACTTTGTACCAATATGCTCACGAATTAGTTTGATTCGTTCACATGAAAGGTTCATTTGACAGATACCTGTCGATATAGAACACATGCCCGATATTCCAGAGTCGCAGGCATATCCTGACGATTGGTAGGAGCATTCTGCGTTGCGATAGGAAAGCCATGTACGTTGGGCTTTTACCAACTCCGAAGAGTCGGCCAAATCTTCCTTTAAATTCCTGTATTCCTTGTTGAGTAAGTTGTCTACCAATTGACCTTTTTTACCAAGGCAACGAGTCATGTCTTGTGTGCCGCCATCACTGCATTCGGACTTGGCTTCTTCCACCCAATTGCCAGAACACACTGCATCCGAAGCACTCGCAACATACGGGAGAAAAAACATGATCACGAGTAGAAAGAGTCGCATACAGATATAAGGTGATGTACCCCGCAAAATCTGCGGATTAAAAAGTTCGTTGCCGTATACGTCGGTCATCGGAATCTCCTGAAATTGTCTTGCAGGCTGGTTATTCGCAAAGGGCGCCAATTCTTATACAGGTATAAAAATCTCGGCAAATCCCTCAGTTAAACAGTTGCCCACTATAGCCCGGTGAAGTCTTGTGACTGCCTTGGAGTCTGTATCTTGTCTCCAATCAGTGAAGAGCTAAATGCTCTGTTTTCGTAGCTGTTTGCGCAGGTGGAATGTGCGCTGGGGCCGCTTTTCTCTTAAGTATTTTGATGGACGTTTGTGGTGACGCATGCTGCGTTAGCGTCACATTCGCCGCTGGCCGGGAGTTCGCCCCGGCGGGCGAGTAACTTGTTCTTTTGCGCAAAAGAAAAGTCACCAAAAGAAAGGCGCCCCCACTGTCTGCGCCCCAGCGTTATCACGCTGGGGAACCTGCGGTGCTCGCTTTGGTCGGGGTCTGGCTAAACTCGCTTCGCTCAAACAACGCCAGCCCTGATCCGCCCAAAGCTGCGCTCCTCGGCGCATACAGAGGGGGACCCCGGGGATCGGGATCGGTGGCGCGTAGCGCCACATCGCGCCTAGGGCGCGAGGCTGCTGCAGCCCGGCTGCGCCGGGCTGGGTATTGGCTGTTGGTATCTGGCTGTTTGGCTGTCCGCTCCCCCGCCGTGTGGCGTCGGCGAGTAGCGCAGGGCTGGGCGGATCAGGGCCCGCGATTGTCTGAGGCCGAAGGCCGAGTTCGAGCGGGACCCCGCTCAGGCCGAGCAACGCAGCGTACCCCGTAGCGCAGCGAAGGGGGCGACGACTTCGGCTCACCTTTTCTTTGGTGACTTTCTTTTGGCGAAGCAAAAGAAACGTTACTGCGCCGCCGGGCGCACATCCCGGCCGGGGATGCTGAAGACATCAATCCTTCCAATGGTTCAAGCCAAATCGCCCGCTAGCGCAGGAGCCACCTGCGCAGCCAGCTATCAATTTGGGAGTGAGCGTCTATTCGGTCCTGGGGGCAGAGCCGAAATGCGGGTGGTCGTCGTTGATGCCGATGGGCAGACAGAGTGCAATTCGGATCTACCTCCCATGGCCTTGCGCCGCCGGGCGGCTTGCCCAGCCTAGGCGGCCTAGTTCTACCAGTTTGGGTGCTGCGCCGGAGTTGGTGCCTGGGCGAACACCTTGAAATTCATATGTGCTTCGGCTCGCAGCAGGTGTAGTTGGGTCGTACAGCATTGAATAGACGGTGCCTATACGGCATCGGAGCCATATGCAGTCGGGGCTATTTTTCGCACCATGCAATTGCCCGTCACACACCGCGTCGGGCAATTAACCCCCCTTCTTAAGGAACGCATCGTGCACAAACCACAAATCACTTAGGTCTCGCAGACCCCGTCATCCCGCATTGGGCTGGCCCGTCAATCACCGTTCTTTATAGGCCCGGCACAACTGCCGCGACCTGAATACCTATTTAGATATCACAGGAGCATCCCATGTCTGCAGAATCCATCATTGTTGAAATCGATCCCGGCCAATTGACACAACTACAAAATAGCAACTACAGCCTGTATCTTGCCAAGAAGGTCAGCGGAGCGTTCACCGTGATCTGGCAATCTCAAGGCCCGCTTCCTACCGCAACTAACCCCGTTGCCTACGGACCTAAGAACACCTTCAACATAGCGGTACCGAGTTACATGGTGAACTGGAGCTCGGAAAAAATAACCGAAGGCTCCGTCACCGCCCAAGCGTCAGGGATCAACCAGAAAATTAACACGGGACAAACAGTGACACTCAGTGCTGGTGGACTTTTCACGACTCCGGCCAATGGGGGGGCAGCCGGAGTCATTGCTATCAACAACGAGCGGCAAGGCTATCCTTATGATCTGCTGCTTGACAACAATGGAAATCCGATCTTTGCCAACAGCAGCGGCATGCCGCCCAACGGCTCAGCGACCCTGACACCGATCGATACCTACCAAATCTGGTTCAACAGCTACCAAGATACGGGAACCATCATCGCCAGCAATACCAGCGAAGTTACGACCGTCACATTCGATGGAACCACGACCACGCAGACGATCAGCTACACCGCTGCGGGCACTTGGGAGGCCGGCCCTCTAGCTTCGACCATGGATCTGGCGGAAGGTACTGGACCGGAGGGAAGTTTGGTCATTGCTGAGGTCTTGGTCACGTTTAAGTATGCGCTGTCGCTAGCGGCAGCGACCTTTCTGCTGAGCAAATTTATCGACAAGTTCTCCAGCGGTCTGCGTCCAAGTTCCGTGACGACTTCGGCGGGTAGCTTCACATTGAAGGTAAAGTTTGATACGCCGAAGAACCGGGAGGTCTTGAAAGTGTTCGGTGCCGGTAAATTTGACGAAGCAGTCCTCCGCGCCCTCAGTGCCGTCAAGAACGAGAAAAACTCCGTCTTGGCGAGTGAGACATGGACGGTGGGCAATACGGCCATTACTGTGAGCCATTGATCGTCTGCGCAACGCCTGGGGGCTTGGTTCAGGCACACGGTAGCCAAGACTGAGCCTTAACTTTTGCCCCTCTCCCGCTGGGTGGTTACCGTCCAGCGGGAGAGGGGCAACACTTGTTGTAACTGCATCTTTGGTTTACCCAATAAGCCGTCAGCACACATATCGCCTGCCTTACCTGCTTTCAGCTTCATGCCCTGGCAAATGGGGGGCGATTCTATGGTCATGCTGGTGCCGGACGTCCTCATCTCGCTGTGTTTGCGCTGCGAAATGTCGAACCAGTTGTGACGTATCGTGAAGCCCCAGCTTGCTCATAATGTTTTCTCGGTGCTTTCGGACGGTGAGGTCGCTGATGCCCAGCACCCGTGCGGCTTGCTTGCTTGTTTGCCCCTGTCCCACAAGCGTGGCTACGTCGCGTTCACGCGGCGTTAGTGGTTTGGCTTGAGAAGCATCCATGGACATGGGCGTTAATTTCCCGAAATGGGATTTTGGTTCAAGACATAGACCAGTAGCTCTGTGGCGGTGCTGCAACCCAATTTGCGCAATAGGCTGGCGCGGTGCTTACGCACGGTGTATTCGCTGATATTGAGAATGCGTGCTGTGGCTTTACAGCCAAGACCTGATGCAATACAGGAGAGCACCTCCTTTTCACGGGGGGTGGCGCTGGGGTTTTCACGCATCTGCTGGAGCGCGATGGCTGGCGCCCACGGGCGGTAGCCATCGCGTTGATTTCGCGTTAAGCCATCTGCGTCTACGAGGTGGCACTTCCCGCAGTCTGACGCAGGCGGTGTTTCCCAAGTATCGAAGAGATAGATTGCTCTTAAATCGATACCCCAAACAAGGCGCCTTAGGTCTTGGCACCAGGCGTTGGCCGGGTGACCCACCATGCTGACCCTACGATGAGTGCGCCCCCTAGCCAGCCTTGCGCGGTGGCGGCTTCGCCCATGAAGACTGTGGCGATCAGTGCGCCAAACAGGGGCTCGCTGCCCATCAGCAAGGCGACCCGGCTGGGGCTGGTGCGGGCCACCGCATAGTTCTGAACAAAGAAGGCCAGTACGGTGCACAGTAAAACCAAAAAGGCCATGGCCGCCCAGAAGCCGATGGTGATTGGCAAGGGGTGAAACGTGGGGCCTTGGACCACCAGCAGCACAGCTACTGCGCCCACTGCCATCACGCCCATCTGGATCGCTGTCATGGTGAGTGCAGGTAGCTGGTGTTTTTGCCCATGGCGGCGGGTCAGGCATACCATCAGGCCGCGCAGAAGTGCGGCCAGTACCATCAAACCGTCACCCCACACCAGCTGCGATCCACCGCCATGCTGGAACGCCAGCAGGCCGGCCCCCAGCATCGAGAGTGCTGCTGCTGCGATGACGGAGGACGAGGGCTTTTGACCGAGCAGCCACCACTCGCAGAACGGCGTGAATGCCACGCACAAACTGATGAGAAAGGCCGCGTTGGAGGCGGTGGTCAAAGATACGCCGAAGGTTTCGCAGATAAAAATGGCCAGCAAGTTTGCGCCCAGCATGATGGCCCCGCCCAAGGCGCTACGCCACGGCATGCGGGCCAGGGGCTTGAGCGCAGGCAAAAGCAGCACAAACGTCAGACCAAAGCGCAACACCAAAAACTCTAGTACAGGCAGTTGCTGTGTGGCCAATTTGGCCGCCGTGTAGCTTCCGCCCCATACCGCAGCGACCAGCAGCAGCAACAACTCAACCGGCCCAAAGCCAAGCCAGGCATGTGCATGTACCTTGGATGGCGCTTTGATTGTCAAGGTGGTTTGGGTCATACAACAGCCCGGGTAAATGCCACGACGAGTACGTCTCTGAAAGCCGGTTTGCCCGGCACCACCGGTACCACGGGCGATACGGAGTGCATGGTGCGGTGGTCGTCGCCCACCATGATGTCCATGGGCTGCAGCAGGGTGCGTTGCCAGAGGATTTCTCGGCGCTCGTCCGTGATGGTGGTTTCTCCACCTTGCACGTTGTGTCTGTCCACCAGCAGGCTGACGATGTAGTCCACGCCGTCCCGGTGCAGGCCTTCCGGCGTGGGCTGCCCCGGTACGGAACCACTGGCTGTAATGCGGTAGGGGTGCACGCGAACGTTCCAGCGGCATGCCTTGCCCTCGCATTGGTCATACAGCTGTGTCAGCCAGTCGAGCAATCTGCTTAGCACAGTATGCGACGCGAAATCGGGCTCCAGGGGGTCGAACTTGCGGGCGACTCCGCCATTGAGTTCGTTGATGTACTTGGGCTGCTCATATGGTCCATGCGGCAACTGGCGGCGCTCACGTCCTCTGGACATCTCAAACTCGCCGTAGCGGCGGTAACGGTAGGTGCCACCGTCACCCATGTACTGGTCGCAGGTCAAGCGCTCCCAATAGGAGCCAAAGTCGGCTACCTCTTCGCCCGATAGGGCCAGCAACGTTGACAATGTGGCCCCAGGGATAAATACAAAATGGCTGCGCTGCAGGTGGCGTCCAAAATCACCCATGCCCTTGGTCGGGGGCGCAACTGTATCCAAGCTCGGGCCGATCATGCCTGCACCTCCAAAGATTCCGCGCTGGTTTGGCGTGTTGGGGGCTGGAAAGCGCTTTGCAGAAGACTCTTTTCCCAGGCATCGCGGTCTGTCAGATACAGCGGGCGTTCGGCCCGGATCGAACATACGTCCATTGCGCCCTGGCGCAGCACGTAGCCCACCGTGCCTGATACTTTGACTGCAGACGTCTGGATGAATGCTTCTGCGCTTTGGCGCAACATGCCATACCAACGCCCCTCTATGGCTTCGCGGGTCCACAGTTGCTCCATCGCTATTTTTTCACGCATGGTTTCGGCATCCAGCACGGCCGTTTCCAAGTGGCGGTAGGCGTCCATCAAGATGGTGGCAGCGGGGGCCTCGCGTACCTCCAGCACCTTCTCTCCACCGGCTAGATGCTCCAGTCCGCTGTATCGGCCGATGGCATATGCCCCCACCTGCTGGTTCAACAGTGCAATCAGGTCCAGCAGCTGCATCGGTTCTCCATCGACAGCGACCGGCAGCCCCTTGTGAAATTGGATGCTGATTTCCCGCTGCTCGATGGGCAGGCCGGTCTGGCGCGTCCACTCATACAGGGTGGATGGCACCCAAAATCCTTCGGGGTTGTCGATGGACCCCGACTCAAACTCGCGGCACCACAGATTGGCATCACCGCTAATACCTCTGGCCTGAAAACGCGTGAGTCCCAACAGGCGGAGTGCTTCTATCTTTTCCTCCCGCGTCAATATGGAGCATTCATAAGGCGTGCCAAAACAGCCCTTGAATTCCAGCTGTGCGATCGCACCGTTGAGCCTGCGCAGGCTGTTTTGGGATTGGTTGGCGGTGTGCACAATGGCCGAGCACCCTAGCTCGCTGGCAGCCTGCACGGCACAACGTGCCAGCACAGGGCGCGACAGCGAGGAGCTCACGGGATACATGCCCATATAGCGGGCCTGCGCACGTATCGCCGGGAGCACGGCCTCCGTGGCAAAAGATTCTTTGGCGTCCACCACCTTCAACGTAGCGCCAAAGAAGTCGGCAATGTCCTGCAAGTCCTGGACATGGGCGCTTTCTCCGACATCGATCGCCAGGGCGGTAGTTTGAAGTCCACGATCCGCCAGCTCTTTGAGTACGTAGCTGCTGTCCAGTCCGCCACTGAACAGCGTTAGCACATGGTCTACCCGGCCCACCATGGCATCGAGATCGTCAAAACTGCGAATTCTTCTGCTTTGCATAGCATTTTTCCCGGTTGTTATTGGCTATGGCATTTTTGGTGGGGCCTGGAAATCTGACTAGACTGCATGGCTGAACAGGAGTTGTGCATGGCGGGAACAAACGAGTTCATAGACGTTTTGAGGGAGTTGGTGGCGTTTGTGAAAGTGGTTGAGTCGGGCGGCTTTTCAGCTGCGGCGCTGCAGCTGGATATGTCGCCATCGGCGGTCAGCCGACAGATCACACGGCTTGAAAAAGCCATGGGTGTACAGCTGCTGCGGCGCACAACACGGCAATTGCATCTGACGGAGGCGGGCCTGGAGGCTTTTGAGCGCGCACGCGAGATGGTTGCTGCCGCCAAGGCTACTTTGCAGGTGGCCGAAGGGCATATGCGCAGCCCCAAGGGTTTGGTGCGCGTGAGTGCGCCCAAGGCTTTTGCGCGGCAAGTGCTGCAGCCGCATTTGCTGGCGTTTCTTCAACGCTATCCAGACGTCGATGTGCAGCTGCTGGTTGCCGACCGACCGGTAGACCCGCTGCGCGAGAACATGGATGTCGTGATTCGCCTGACCGAGGACCCGCCCCAGGGCATGGTGGCCAGGTCGCTGATGCCTGTGCGCCAACTGCTAGTGGCCAGCCCAGCATATCTGGCTTCGCATCCGCCCATTTTGGCCCCGCAGGATCTCATGGCCCACAGCTGCTTGTCTTTGGGAGAGCAATTGGGGGATAACCGCTGGCGGTTTTCGCGCGGCAAGGAAACGAGCGAGGTGCTGGTGCAGGGGCGCTATACCGTAAACCATAGCGAGATGCGGCTTGAGGCCGTTCAAGCCGGTCTAGGCGTGGGCTGCTTGCCAGACTTTGCAGCCGCAGCAGCGATCAAGGCAGGCCGTGTTGTACCCGTTTTGCCCGAGTGGTTTTACGAGGCCAATTACCAGGGCACGGCGTACATGCTGTTCGCTCCATCACGCTACACTGTGCCTAAAGTGCGGGTGCTTATTGACCACTTCGCCAGCTGCCTCCAGGCATAGCGCGACGGACGGTTGGCCCCAGCACTGTTCGCCTTGACTTGGCAAAGAGCTGGGCCTAGCGTGCTTTGCAAGATGCCATTTTGTTTGGATGCGTGGGGCTGGCGGCGCAGGCGCTCGGCGGCCAGCGGGGCCTGCTGTCCTCGTACTGCAGCAGGGCCTGCAGATAGTGCGGCGACACGGTCTCCACGGTAGTCGGCTGGCGCAGCGCGCCGTCGGTACTGGCCCAACTGCGCAGCGGCGTGTCGTCTTGCGCCAGCACCACCAACGTGCCGGGCGGCGCCAGGCCGGTGCGGGCGGCTTCGGGGAGGGGGAAGGCTCGGTCTAGTGCCCACAGCGCGGCTAGCAGCAGGGCCAGCCCGATGAGCGGGCGGCGCCAGGGCTTTAGGCGGTGGCGAAGGGCTGAGAGCGGGGGCACGGGTTTGTGGGGGGAATAGCTTGGTGGCGCAGATGATACCTGCGGGGGTAGCTATGGTTTTGGGAGCGAGCGGGGCTTTTGTGGGCGAAGAAAGTGCTTTGGCTATATGCGGTTAACTCGGCGCGGGTGGGGCCTAGGGTGGGTTGATCAGGTTGGTGCAGGCAGGCGCGCCCGAGGACAGGTGGGCCAGAGATTTTTTGCCTGAGGACTTCACAGACTTAACCGTTTAACAGGAGAGGCGGCGCAAGGGCGCAGCCCTTGTGACGTCCTCTTGATGGGTTAGGCGCATCCCTCACTGCCTGGCGAAGTACTGATCGACAAGCCAATTAATCCGCCGCTTATCTGCTTCAAATTCCTCCCGCCGTGTGGCCCAAACTGCAACTAAATCACGACGGATTGGAAAAATAGCGGTGCAGAGTGGCTGCTGCTCTTGGGCGCATGAAATCTGTTCCCCAGGTGCTTTTGCTAGGAGTGCTCGAGCAGCTTCTCCACCCATTGGGCCACGGCCGCCGATGGCGAAAAGCTGGTCGTTTGAGCCAATGAGGTAAGCCAGATCAATGACTTGAAAGTGCTGCGGAGAGAATTCATTCTTGCCGTTGTAGAGACCTATAGAGCATTGGTCTTTTTCCCAGCGCGCCAATAGCCTCTCGCAAAAACCACTTGAAACATACGCATGCGTATGAAGGTGGTAGTCCTGCAGTCGACGGTATGCATGAATACTCAGATCTATTCGTACAACTCTTGCACCGTTGAGGCTTTGCGACAGCACTTCTCCCATAGGAACCAGAGTGCTGTCGCTTAGTATTATGTTGCTGGTCGTAGTCGAAGAGAGCAACGCAATAGTAGGCAGTGTCAGCTTTTCGGAGCCGATGCGGATCGTTTGATACTGAGACAGCACCTCTTCTGTTGCCGGCAGCTTTGCAGATTGTCGCTCGTCGCTGCATCCGCCAAAGGCAAGCACTAGAGCCAGAGTGGCGATATTCAATCGCATGATGCGCCGAACGAAGGACCCAAGGTCGATGAGCCCAGCTAATGAGCGTCCATAGAAAAATGCCAGAACAAGCGAGAAAAGCGTGCAACTGCCAAGGACTATTGCAAAGCTCTTGAAGGACCGTTTCACGGTAGCACCAATTTTTTGTAGATGGGGACCACTACTGCGGTCCAATGTTCGACATAAGTTGCCTGCCAAAGACAGGTCCGTTCGACCAGTTAGAGGGCAAGCTACGCCTCTTCATGGAATGCATTTACGACATATGGTGAATGCTGAACTGCTAGCTTAAATTCTGGCAATGCCTCGACTGCCTGATAAAAGCATCAGCCGTAGCTGTGACTGCTTCGCGGTTTGGGTACACGATGTTTCTTCTTCAGATTGTCGGCATTTAATGTGGCCCTGGCTCCGCAATAAGTCCAGCATTCGGCGCCTTCGCTTTTAAAGCTGGCAGAACGACCATCGGCACGCACAAAGACTTTGCAAGCATGCTCTTTTGACGTGGTAACCAGTACATCACTTTTCATGTAGCCAAGACCTGTGCACTCACAAAAGTGTCCATTTGCCCCACGGGTCTTTAAGAACACATAGTAGCCACCTTGCTTTCTTCGTTCAATTGCGACGCCTTCTTCCAACGGAGCTTCGCAATCCCAGCCTGAAGGGGCGACCGTTGAGATAAAACAGTTGTTAGTTTGTCGTGTGTATTCGCCTTCAATCTTTGCCATAGTCAGGGCAGGCAACAAGAGGCAGAGGATTAACAGGATTTTTCTCATTTGAAGTCTGCCTGGTGAATAGATACGCGTGGGGTAGTCTTGCTTTATGCAGGTATAAAAGTTGTGACAAACACCGCACTCTAAGCTAGGAACCACTATAGCCGGCGGATTCAACCGGTCGATGTAACAGCTTCGCTGGAATCCTTCCCTCTAAAGGTGGAACTACCAAATGCTTTCGTTTCCGAGGCTTGTTGCGCATGCGAAATATGCGCGGGGACCCCTGTTTATTTGACGATTTCTATGCGGTTTGGATGATGTGGATAGCTCTTGGTATTTATGCGATCCCCGGCCGGGAGTTCGCCCCGGCGGGCGAGTAACTTGTTCTTTTGCGCAAAAGAAAAGTCACCAAAAGAAAGGCGCCCCCACTGTCTGCGCCCTCCGCTGGCGCTACGGGAACC
>NZ_JBWKNO010000015.1:0-140940 GCF_059415605.1 Rhodoferax sp. GW821-FHT10B06
GTGATGGATGCCGACAATGGCGCGATTCTGTACACCTATGAAATCGGTGGCGGTAACGACGACGTGGTGTATGACGCTGAGCTGAAGCGGGTGTTCCTGACCAACGGTGTGAACTCGGTCATGAATGTGTTTGAGCAAGTGGACGCGAACACCTACAAGCCGTCCGAAGCGCTGGGCACCATGGCCGGCGTGCGCACCATGGCCATGGACCACAAGACCAAGAAGATCTACGCCATCACCGCCGAGGGCAGCGCCGACTACAGCAAGAAGATCACCACCAGCGTGTCGCCGTACTACGCCAATACCTTCTTTGACAACAAGTTCTACGTGCTGACCTATAGCAAGTAAAGACTAAGCCACCGCTGGTATGGGCAGCTACGTTGGCATTAAATGGTCGATTTCCTGCTGCATGGCCTGTACCAGCTGGCTGTAGCGCTTGAGCTTTTCCGAGGTTTCCCGCAGCCGCTCGGCCACGCGCATGGAAATCGCCAGCAGCAGCTTGGCGGCGGTGTGCGGGTCGTCCTGGCTGAGCTTTTCCAGGGCGGCACGCGACAGGATGGCGCAGACCACGTTGGTGCTGGCGGTGCACGAGGCCAGCCGGGCCTGGCCGTCGATCAGGCCCATTTCACCAATCAGGCTGCCCGGGCCCAGCACGGTCACGGTAACCGGGTTGCGCCGGCTGACGATGACGTTTTCTACCGTCACCTCGCCCTCCAGCAGTAGCACCATGTAGCCGGTTTCGCTTTTGTCGCCCTCCACGATGAAGGTGGTGTTTATCGGGATGCGGCGCGGCGTCATATAGCTCACCACGGTCAGCGCCTCTTCGGGCCGCAGCTGCATCAACGCCGTGGGAGCGATGAGCAGCTCGGCTGCCCGGTTGGCGGATTCGGACCCTTCTACGGCCCGCATGCGCTGCTTGGGCAGAAGGTCTTCGGGTTGTTGACCTTGAACGGTTTTCTTGCTGCCAAAGAAGTTTTCAAACATGCTGGGGAAGGGGGGTAGAGGTAACACATGGTCCGTGCCAGAAGTTTAGAGCTTTCTTGGGGTAGGGGGTAGGCCGGCAGGTGCGCGCATAGCCTTTAAAATCGGTGCTTCCAAGGAGCGTTGCAGCGGGGCTGGTTCCCGTCAGGCTTGGAAAGCTCTGTGTACGAGACCGCAACGACGCTCACCTGAACCATGCCCCCTCCACAGGTGAGTTGAATGTCCGAACCCGTCGCAAATCTCGTCCCCCCCATGTTGTTGTCCGGCCTGGAGCCTGTGCTCATCGGCCCCGGCACGCTGTTCGTCAACATCGGCGAGCGCACCAACGTCACCGGCTCCAAGGCCTTCGCCCGCATGATCCTGAACGGCGAGTTCGACCAGGCCTTGTCGGTGGCGCGCCAGCAGGTGGAAAACGGCGCCCAGGTGATCGACATCAACATGGACGAAGCCATGCTGGACAGCAAGGCGGCCATGGTGCGCTTCCTGAACCTGATCGCCAGCGAGCCCGACATCGCGCGCGTGCCGATCATGATCGACAGCAGCAAATGGGAGGTGATCGAGGCCGGCCTGCGCTGCATCCAGGGCAAGGGCATCGTCAACTCGATCAGCATGAAGGAGGGCGTGGAGCAGTTCAAGCACCATGCCAAGCTGCTGCGCCGCTATGGTGCGGCCGCGGTGGTCATGGCCTTTGACGAAAAAGGCCAGGCCGATACCTACGAGCGCAAGATCGAGATCTGCGAACGCGCCTACCGCATCCTGGTGGACGAGGTGGGCTATCCGCCCGAAGACATCATCTTCGACCCCAACATCTTCGCCGTGGCCACCGGCATCGAGGAACACAACAACTACGCGGTGGACTTCATTGAAGCCACGCGCTGGATCAAGCAGAACCTGCCGGGCGCCAAGGTGTCGGGCGGTGTGTCGAATGTGAGCTTCTCGTTCCGCGGCAACGACCCGGTGCGCGAGGCCATCCACACCGTGTTCCTGTACCACGCGATCCAGGCCGGCATGGACATGGGCATCGTCAACGCCGGCATGGTCGGCGTGTATGACGATCTGGAGCCGGTGCTGCGCGAACGCGTCGAAGACGTGGTGCTGAACCGCCGCCCCGACGCCGGCGAGCGCCTGGTCGAGATCGCCGAAACCGCCAAGAGCGGCGCCAAGGACGAGAGCAAGCGCCTCGACTGGCGCGGCACACCGGACCATCCGGTGACAGTGGAGCAGCGCCTGAGCCATGCCATGGTGCATGGCATCACCGACTTCATCGTGCCCGATACCGAAGAGGCCTACCAGGCGATTCTGGCCAAGGGCGGCCGTCCGCTGCACGTGATCGAAGGCCCGCTGATGGCCGGCATGAACATCGTGGGCGACCTGTTCGGCCAGGGCAAGATGTTCCTGCCGCAGGTGGTGAAGTCAGCCCGGGTGATGAAGTCCGCCGTCGCCCACCTGATCCCCTACATCGAAGAAGAAAAGCGCCTCGACGAAGCCGCCGGCCGCGATGTGCGCACCAAGGGCAAGATCATCATCGCCACCGTCAAGGGCGATGTGCACGACATCGGCAAGAACATCGTCACCGTGGTGCTGCAGTGCAATAACTTCGAGGTGGTGAACATGGGCGTGATGGTGCCCTGCCACGAGATCCTGGCGCGCGCCAAGGTCGAAGGCGCCGACATCGTGGGCCTGAGCGGCCTGATCACCCCTAGCCTGGAAGAAATGCAGTACGTGGCCGGCGAGATGCAAAAGGACGACCACTTCCGCATCAAGAAGATCCCGCTGATGATAGGCGGCGCCACCACCAGCCGTGTGCACACCGCCGTGAAGATCGCCCACCACTACGACGGCCCCGTCGTTTACGTGCCCGATGCATCGCGTAGCGTGGGTGTGGCGCAGAGTCTGCTTGGGGATGGTGCTGCAGATTTCATAGCGGAACTGAACGCAGACTACGACAAGGTGCGCCAGCAGCACGCCAACAAGAAGCAGACCCCGCTGTGGCCGCTGGCCAAATGCCGGGCCAACAAGACGCCGATCAACTGGACCGGCTATGCACCCAAAACGCCCAAGTTCATCGGCCGCCGCGTCTTCAAGAATTTCGACCTGGGCGAGCTGGCCAAGTACATCGACTGGGGCCCGTTCTTCCAGACCTGGGACCTGGCCGGCCCGTACCCGGCGATCCTGACCGACGAGGTGGTCGGCATAGAAGCCACCCGTGTCTACAAGGACGCGCAGGCCATGCTGAAACGCGTGGTCGAGGGCCGCTGGCTTACCGCCAACGGCGTGATTGCCCTGTACCCGGCGAACACGGTGAATGATGACGACATCGTTTTCTACACCGACGAGTCGCGCAGCGAGGTCGCCATGACCTGGTACGGCCTGCGCCAGCAGACCGAAAAGCAGGCGGTCGATGGCGTGATGCGCCCCAGCCGCTGCCTGGCCGATTTCGTGGCACCCAAAGCCAGCGGCGTGGCCGATTACGCCGGCATGTTCGCCGTGACCGCCGGCCTGGGCGCCGAGAAGAAAGAAGCCCAGTTCATGGCCGAGCTGGACGACTACTCCAGCATCATGTTCAAGGCCATCGCTGACCGCCTGGCCGAGGCCTTTGCCGAATGCCTGCACCAGCGCGTGCGCACCGACCTCTGGGGCACGGCGCCGCAGGAGGCGCTGAGCGTCGAGGACATGATCGGCGAGAAGTACACCGGCATCCGCCCCGCGCCCGGCTACCCGGCCTGCCCGGACCATAGCGCCAAGCAGGACATGTTTGCGCTGCTGCAATGCCATGAGATCGGCATGGAGCTGACCGAAAGCCTGGCCATGCTGCCGGCCGCCAGCGTCAGCGGCTTTTACCTGGGCCACCCGGACAGCGTGTATTTCAACGTCGGCAAGATTGGCGAAGACCAGCTGAAAGACCTGGCCCAGCGCCGGGGTGTGGCCGAGGCCGATCTGCAACGCCTGTTGGCACCCAATTTGTAAAAACCAGGGGCTCGTCCGCATGCGGGCGCCTGGTTTTAGGTGGAAGATGGGGTACTAGAACGTAAACACGTTCTTAGCCGCTCAACTTACTACAAACTTGTACTTTGCTACAGTTTGTAAGAAACTGAGTTAACCACCCACTTAGCGCCACGCCTTCTGCCGGACTGCCCATGGATGACGATGATCTGCTTGAGTTCATAGACACCCCGTCGGCCGCCGAGACCTCTGCGGGTGCGGCCATGCCAGAGGCCTGGCGCATTGTGGTGGTGGACGACGACCCCGATGTGCACGAAAGCACCTCCTACGGCTTGCGTGGCCTGGAGGTCGAGGGTCGTGGCCTGCAACTGCTGCACGCCTATTCGGCCGCCGAGGCCTTGCAGATGCTGCGCGACGAAACCGGCGTGGCCGTGGTGCTGCTGGACGTGGTGATGGAAACCGAAGACGCGGGTCTGGCTACGGTAGGCGCCATTCGCGAAGGGCTGGGTCTGGCGAATCTGCGCATCATCCTGCGCACCGGGCAGCCCGGCCAGGCGCCCGAGATCGAGACCATCCGCCGCTACGACATCAACGACTACAAGACCAAGAGCGAGCTGACCCGCACCAAGCTCTATACCGCGCTGACCACGGCCATCCGCTCTTACGACCAGCTGTGCCGCCTGGACGCCAGCCGGCGGGGGCTGGAGCAGATCGTGGCGGCCAGTAACCAGTTCATTGCCGATGCCGGGGTGCAGACTTTCGCCCAGGGCGTGATCACCCAGATTGCCGGTTTGATCGGCATCGAGGCCGAAGGCCTGGTATGTGCCTGTACCGGCATCAGTGAGGGCACTGCGCAGTACGTGGTGATTGCGGCGGCCGGGCATTTGGCCTATCTGATGCGCCGCCGTATCAGCGAGATCGATGATCCGCACATCGTCGCCAGCCTGACGCAATGCCTGGCGGAGCGCCGCAACCTGGTCACCGAGCGCAGCATCACCTTGTTTTTCGAAGGGCGGGAGTCGGGTGACTTTGCGGCGTTTGTGTATTCGGGCCAGCCTTTGCGCGCTGTGGACATGCATTTGATGCAGGTGTTTTGCACCAATATCGCCCTGTGCGCGGCGAATGTGGAGCTGGTGGCCCGCCTGCGCGACCATGCCTATGTGGACCGCATGCTGGGTTTGCCCAACCGCACCGCTCTGATCGAACATATGGACCGGGCGATCGCTGATGGCGCGGCGCAAGGCAGCGCCCTGGGTCTGATGGACGTGGACCAGTTTGCCGAGACCAACGATATGTTTGGCCATGTGTACGGCGATCTGTTGCTGGTCGCGATCACCCGCCGGCTGCGCGCTCTGCATGGGGGCGACGCGTTTTTGGCGCGCGTGGGTGGCGACACCTTTGCCTTGTTTGGCGCAGAAATCCGGGTCCAGCCCGAGGTGCTGCGCGCAGTGTTCGAGCAGCCGTTCGAGATCGAGGACATCCAGCGCCCGGTGTCCATCTGCATCGGTCTGGTGCGTTGTGATGCGGCCGGTGGTAGCGGCCTGGAGCTGCTGAAGAACGCGTCAATTGCGCTCAAGCGTGCCAAGGAGTTGGGCCAGGGCCGTAGTGCGTACTACTCCGCCGAGATCGGCATTGCCACACGCGAGCGCACCCGCTTGCTGCATGGCCTGCAGCGGGCTTTTGACCACGAACGCTTGTTTGTTGTCTACCAACCGCAAATGTCCTTGCGCACCGGGCTGCCCATAGGTTTTGAGGCGCTGCTGCGCTGGCGTACCGAAGACGGCCAGTTTGTGCCGCCCGATCGCTTCATTCCGGTGGCCGAGCAGTCCGGTCTGATCGTGGCCATCGGCGCCTGGGTCCTGCGCACGGCGCTGCACGCCCACGGCCAGCTGCGTACCGCGGGCATACAGGGCATACGCATGGCGGTGAATGTGTCGTCAGTACAGTTCGCGCAGCCCCAGTTTCTGGCCACGGTGGACGAGGCGCTGGCCGACACCGGCATGCCACCCGACTGCCTGGAGCTGGAGATCACCGAGTCGGTGGCCGTGATGGGTATGGAGCGTGTCGCCAGCGTGCTGCGTGCCATCAAGGAGCGCGGCATTGCGGTGGCGATCGACGACTTCGGCACCGGCTTTTCCTCGCTGTCCTACCTGGACCAGTTGCCCGCAGACCGGCTGAAGATTGACCGCGCCTTTGTCAGTTCGCTGGACTCGGGCCGGTTGGGTGCGCGCATTGCCGAGATGATCGTGCCGCTGGGCCACCAGCTGGGCATGCAGGTGCTGGCCGAAGGGGTGGAGACCGAGGTCCAGGCCAACATCTTGCGCAGCCTGGGCTGCGACGAGGCCCAGGGCTACTTGTATGCCAAGGCCATGGTCATCGAAGAGCTGCTGCCCTGGCTGGCGCAGCGCCTGGGTAAAAAGCCGTGAAATTCTGGCCCTGGCTGTTGCTGGCAGGGCTGTTGGCAGGCTGCGGCCCCGGCCAGCCGGTGCGCATAGGCTTCATAGCCGGCTTGTCCAATCGCAGCCCGGATGTCGAAGAGGATGGTCGCAATGGCCTGATGCTGGCCATCGAGCAACGTAACCAGGCTGGCGGCCTGGGCGGCCACCCGATTGAGCTGGTAGTGCGTGACAGCGGCCAGACGCCGCTGCAGGCCCAGACAGCCATGCAGGCGTTGGTGCAGGCCAAGGTGGTGGCTGCGGTGGGTTCGTTTACCAGCGCTACCGCTGCGCTGGTGGTGCCGCTGGCCGATGCGGCCCAGCTGGTGCTGGTCAGCCCCACGGTGACGTCCATGGATTTTGTGGGCAAGGACGATTATTTTTTTCGCATGAACCGCAATGCGCACGAAAACGCCAGCGCTTACGCGGCCAAGCTGGTGCAAAGAGGCCAGCGCCGCGTGGCCGTGCTGTATGACGTACGCAACAAAAGCCTGTCCAGCTCCTGGGTTCAGGAGTTCCGGATTGCCTATGCCGCAGCGGGCGGCCAGGTGGTGGTCGAGGTGCCTTTTGGCGCGGAGGGGCAGGGCGTGGGCGACAGCGTGCGCCAGATGCTGGCCGGCCGGCCGGATGGCTTGCTGTTCATTGCCGGAACGCTGGACGTGGCGCAACTGGCCCAGCAGGCCGAAAAGCTGGCCCCTGGCTTGCCCAAGACAGCCTCGGAATGGGCTTCTGGCGATTATCTGGTTGAACTGGGCGGGCGTGCGGTAGAGGGCATGATGACGGCCCAGGTGTTTGACCGCGCTGACACTTCCGAGCGCTACCGCCGCTTCCGGGATGCATACCAGGCGCGGTTTGCGCGGCCACCCAGCTTTAGTTCCGTAGCTGCGTTTGACACGGGTACGGTGCTGCTGCAAGCGCTCGAGCGGCGGTCCTGGTATGAGTCGCTCAAGGATGCCTTGCTGAAATACGGCCCCTATGAAGGGCTGCAGCAGAGCATCCAGTTCGACCGCTTTGGCGATGCCACGCGCAAGATGATGTTCACCCAGATCCAGGCGGGTCAATTCGTGCCTTTGCCATGATGGTTTTGCGGCTGCGCAGCTATCTGGGTGGTCTGCTGGTGGCCACCATGCTGGTGACACTGGTGATTGTGGGCAGTGCCATTCTGTGGATGCGTATTCCGCAGATCGAGCAGGCCAACAAGGAAGAGGTGGCCCGGGACATCGGCGAGATGGCCGCCCTGATGGAGATTCTGCTGGGCTCGGTGGAGTCGCGTGTGCAGGTGCTCAGCCAGGCGCTACGGCTGACGCCTGCGTCGCAGGCGAATGCGCTGCTGGATGAAGCCGTGGGCAACGCGCATGTGATGGGGGCCATTTACCTGGTGTCGGGGTCCGGTCGCGTGCTGGCGGCCGGTGTACCCGAGACCCTGCGCGCCCAGCGCGAGGAATGGCTGGGCAGCGATTTGTCGGCGAACCCACTGTTTCGCGCAGCCCAAACCCGCCAGCAGTTGGTTTGGGGGGATAAATACCTGTCCGTGCTGTCTGGCGTGGTGACAGTGGGGTTGGCATATCCAGTGGATGCCCAGCGTGTGCTGGTGGCAGAGGTGCCGCTATCGTATTTGCTGCGCACCTTCCAGCTGGTGGCGGGCCAGCGCGACTCCCTCATCTGGCTTGTGGATCGGCGCGGCGAGGTGTTGGCGGATACCGAGGGGGGGGCGCTCGTGGGCCGTGTGAATGTGCTGAACCTGCCGCTGATATCGACCTTTCAGCAGGGCCAGGCCTTGCCCGATCTGTTCCGCTTCATGGACAGGAATTTTCATCCGGCCGTATCCCGCTCCATGGACCTGGACTGGTATTTCGTGGGTGGCATGCCCTCCGGCCTGGAGAACCACGAGATCCGTGGCTTGGTGGTGATTGTTTTTACGGTGTTTTTGGGGGCGCTGGTCGTGGGCTTCCTGTTGGCTCCGTTCTGGGCGTCCCGCCTGATACGTCCGCTGCGGCGGATTGTGGTGCGCGCTGGTCAGATATCGGCCGGCGAGCAGGTCAGCCCCTGGCAGCAGGGGACGATCGCCGAGTTCAACAGCCTCTCGGGTGACCTGGAAAAGATGGCGGCCACGCTGCAGGAGCGCCAGCAGAAATCACAGGCCATCTTCAACACCTCGCCGGTGGCGATGTCGGTGACCAGCACGGAATCTCCGTTCGCTTTGCTGGACGTGAATCTGGCCTGGTGCCGGGTGTTCCGGCGCCGCCGTGAAGACGCATTGGGTCGCACCGCGACGGAGCTGAATATGTGGCGCTCCCAAGACGACCGCGCGGCCATGTTTGCCGCGCTCCAGGCTGGGCATGCCACCGCCGAGGCCTGGATGCTGCGCGGTGATGGCGAGCCAGTGCTGATCCAGCTATCACGCGATACGGTGCAGATCGGGGCTCTGCACATGATGGTCTGGGCCGGGGTGGACATCACCGAGATGTACCGTATCGATAACGCCCTGCGTGAGCTCAACGCCGAGCTGGAGGAGCGCGTGGCGCGCCGTACCGAGGCCCTGGCCAGTGCCAACGACGATCTCTCCACCGCTATTGCCGAGCTGCGCCAGACCCAGACCGACCTGGTGCGGGTCGAAAAAATGGCCGCATTGGGCGGGCTGGTGGCCGGTGTGGCGCACGAGCTGAACACGCCGCTGGGCAACGGTCTGATGGCGGTGACCGCGTTGGGCGACGAGGTGCGCAAGTTCAGGCAGTCCATGCAGGATGGGCTGCGGCGCACCGCCCTGGAGGAGCTGTTGTCCAGTGTCGAGCAGGCCACCGATATCTCCACCCGCAACCTGTACCGCGCTGCAGAGCTGGTGGCCAGCTTCAAGCAGGTGGCCGTGGACCAGACCAGCGCCCAGCGCCGGCGCTTCGCTCTGGCCGAGGTGGTGGCCGAAATCGTCAGCAGCCTGCGCCCTTCGTTTGCCCGAACGCCTTACAAGGTGGTGGTGGAGATACCACCCGGGCTGTGGATGGACAGCTACCCTGGGGCCCTAGGCCAGGTGGTGACCAATCTGGTGAACAACGCGGTGCTGCATGGCTTTGAAGGCCGCAACCAGGGCACGGTGCATATCACCGGCGAAGCCCGGGACGAGGGCTGGCTGCTGCTGCGGGTGGCCGACGACGGGTGCGGCATCCCTGCCGATTTGCTGGACCGTATCTTTGATCCTTTCGTCACCACCAAGATGGGCCGCGGCGGTACCGGCCTGGGCTTGCATATTTCCTATAACGCGGTGGTCAGCCTGCTGGGCGGCAGCATCAGCGTACGCAGCACGGAAGGCGAGGGGGCCGTTTTTGAACTGCTCATGCCCAGCAGCGCGCCCCGGGCGAGCTGAGTGTGAAGTTTGAGTGTTAAATGGGCTGCCAGCGCAGATATTACCTGCGCTGGCAGCTATCAAAAACATAGTAATTTAGCTGGATGCCCGCAAGGCCCGGCGGTACTGCACGGCTTCGGCAATATGGCTGGTATCGGTCGTGCCAGCGCCTGCCAGGTCGGCAATGGTGCGGGCCACTTTCAGGGTGCGGTGGATGCTGCGGGCCGACCAGCCCAGCCGGGCGGCTGTGGTGTTCAGGAACTTGGCGGCCGCGTTGTCCAGCGCCACGTGCTGGTCCATTTCCTGTCCTTGTAATGCCTGGTTGGACTTGCCTTGCCGATCCATGGCCTGTTGTCGGGCAGCGCTGCTGCGCTGGCGGATGGCGGCCGTGGATTCGCCCGGCGGTGCGTTGAGCAGGTCCTGGGCCGGCAGCGCCGGGACTTCAATATGCAGATCGATACGGTCCATCAAAGGGCCACTGAGCTTGCCCTGGTAACGTAACACCTGGTCTGGTGAACAGCGGCAGGCCTGCTGGCGTGATCCTAAAAAACCACAAGGACAAGGATTCATAGCTGCAATTAGTTGGAAGCGAGCCGGGAATTCGGCCCGCCGCGCCGCACGGGATATGGTGATGTGGCCAGTCTCCAGCGGCTCGCGTAGGGCCTCCAGCGCGGCTCTCGGGAACTCGGGCAGCTCGTCCAGGAAGAGAACTCCATGGTGGGCCAGCGAGATTTCGCCGGGTCGCGGCGGTGATCCGCCACCCACCAGGGCCACGGCACTGGCGGTATGGTGGGGGCTGCAAGTGGGGCGGGTCGCCCAGCGCTCCAGGGAGAACCGCCCGCCCAGGCTGGCCACGGCAGCACTTTGCAGCGCCTCTTCCACCGTCATGGGTGGCAGCAATCCGGCAAAGCGTTGTGCCAGCATGGATTTGCCCGAGCCGGGCGGTCCTATCAGCAGCAGACTGTGGCCGCCTGCTGCGGCAATCTCCAGCGCCCGTTTGGCCCCAGCCTGGCCTTTGACGTCGGCCAGGTCAGCATAGCCGGCCGTGGTGGGTCGGGTGGTCAGCTCCAGATGGCGCCAGCCTTCGGCCGGGGCGTCGCCTTCGCCTTGCGGTAAAAACTGCTGCACCACATCCAATAGGTGCTGGGCGCAGTACACCTGCGCGCCGGGCACCAGGGCGGCCTCTTCGGCGCTGCCCGGCGGCAATACTAACCGGGTGTGCACTTCTTGTGCGTGCAGCGCCAGGCTGGTGGCCAGCGCACCGCGCACCGGGCGCAATGCACCAGACAGCGACAGCTCGCCGGCAAATTCGTGGCCGGCCAGGCGTTCTGCCGCGATCTGGCCGCTGGCGGCCAGGATGCCCAACGCAATTGGCAGATCGAAGCGGCCGGAGTCCTTGGGCAGGTCGGCCGGCGCCAGGTTCACTGTGATGCGTTTGTTATGGGGAAATTCCAGGCCGGAATTCTGGATGGCCGAACGCACGCGTTCGCGCGCCTCCTTGACCTCCACATCGGCCAACCCGACCAAGGTAAAGCTGGGCAGGCCGTTGGTTAGATGCACCTCAACGGTGACGGCGGGGGCTTCCAGGCCCAGTAAGGCACGACTCTGCACCAAACACAAGCTCATCGTCGTTTTACTCCCTGTATCGGTGCAGAAACGACGTCCGAAGTACACGTTTCTTTGCAATGCACCATTTATGTGCGATAAATACCAATCCAAAGCTGTGCATCGCCACGCATGGATAAGGGGTAGGTTAACAAATTGACACCAATTTGGCACGCTACATGCTTAGAGCTTCCCGATTCCCCTCATTATTTTGGAGAAGACAATGAAACTGCCAGCGCCCGAGGCTGCCCGCCTTGACGCCCACCCTCTCTACAGCCCATCGAAGGACCAGCCATGAAACTTGTCACTGCCATTATCAAACCGTTCAAGCTCGACGAGGTGCGTGAAGCCTTGTCCGGCATTGGTGTGCAGGGTATCACCGTGACGGAAGTCAAGGGTTTTGGCCGCCAGAAGGGCCATACCGAGCTGTACCGTGGCGCTGAGTACGTTGTTGATTTCTTGCCCAAGGTCAAGATTGAGGCAGCCATCTCCGACGACTTGGTGGACCGCGTGATCGAAGCCGTAGAGGGCGCAGCCCGCACCGGCAAGATCGGCGACGGCAAGATTTTTGTCTACAACCTGGAGCAGGTTGTTCGTATCCGTACCGGCGAGACCGGCAAAGAAGCGCTGTAAGCGCGGCGTGCGTCATTAACGAAAGCCAAACAACCATGAAAAAACTTCTCGCATCTTTTGCCCTGGGTATGGGGCTGCTATGGGGCGCATCTTTCGCCCAAGCCCAGGCTCCGGCTGCCGAGCCTGCAGCCAGCGCGGCGGCTCCTGCCGCATCGGAAGAGGCCAAGCCAGCCGACGCAGCAGCCCCTGCACCGGCTGCTGCGGCCGCCGCAGCGCCTGCTGCCTCGGCACCGGCTGACGCCGCTTCTGCTGCACCCGCTCCGGTTCCCAACAAGGGCGACACCGCCTGGATGATGGTTTCCACGCTGCTGGTCATCATGATGACTGTGCCCGGCCTGGCCCTGTTCTACGGCGGCCTGGTGCGCAGCAAGAACATGCTGTCCGTGCTGATGCAGGTCATGGTCACCTTCTCGCTGATCCTGGTGCTGTGGTTCATCTACGGCTACAGCCTGGCGTTCACCGAAGGTAATGCCTATGTCGGTGGCTTCGACCGCCTGTTCATGAAGGGCATCTGGGATAACGTTGCGGGCACGTTTGCCACTGGCGGCACCTTCAGCAAGGGTGTGCCCATGTACGAAATCGTGTTTGCCGTCTTCCAGGCCACCTTCGCCGGTATCACCTGCTGCCTGATCGTGGGTGCTTTCGCAGAACGTATCAAGTTCTCGGCTGTGCTGCTGTTCACGGCGATCTGGTTCACCTTCAGCTATGCGCCTATCGCCCACATGGTGTGGTTCTGGATGGGTCCTGACGCCTACGCTTCCAAGGAAGTTGTTGACGCGATGAACGCCAAGGCCGGTTTGATCTGGCAATGGGGCGCGCTGGACTTCGCCGGCGGCACCGTGGTGCACATCAACGCCGCTGTGGCCGGCCTGGTCGGTGCCTACATGATTGGCAAGCGCATTGGCTACGGCAAGGAATCCATGGCACCTCACAGCCTGACGCTGACCATGGTTGGTGCCTCGCTGCTGTGGGTGGGCTGGTTCGGTTTCAACGCCGGCTCCGCTCTGGAAGCCAACGGCTTCGCTGCTCTGGCATTCATCAACACTCTGGGTGCTACCGCTGCTGCTGTGCTGGCATGGTGCGTCGGCGAATCGCTGATGAAGGGCAAGGCTTCCATGCTGGGTGCTGCATCTGGCGCCGTGGCGGGTCTGGTGGCAATTACGCCTGCTTGCGGCAATGTCGGTATCGGCGGCGGTTTGGTGATCGGCTTCGTGGCAGGCTTCGCTTGCTTGTGGGGTGTGACCGGCTTGAAGAAGATTCTGGGCGCTGACGACTCGTTGGACGTGTTCGGTGTGCACGGCGTGGGCGGTATCCTGGGTGCGCTGCTGACCGGCGTGTTCAACAGCCCCAGCCTGGGTGGCCCGTCCACTGTGGCTGACTGGGTTTCCGCTGGCATGACGCCCGCTGATGCCTACTCTGTGGCTGCCCAAGTGTGGATCCAGGCCAAGGCCGTGATGCTGACCATCGTCTGGTCCGGTGTGGTGTCTTTGGTTGCCTACAAGATTGTGGATCTGACCATTGGTCTGCGCGTCTCCGAAGAAGAAGAGCGCGAAGGTCTGGACATCAGCTCCCACGGCGAAACGGCCTACCACCGCTGAAATTGACACACCCCCAGGCTACGCACTTCGTGTCTTCGCCAACCCCCTTGCAGGGGGCGATATCAGTGGCCCGGCAAAGCCGGTTCCACGGTATCCCTGGCAAAGAGAGGTAGCGTCTGTATCGGTGAACCAGCCCGCCCGCAGCAATGCCGGCGGGCTATTTTTTTGCCCGTTCACAATACGGGCACTGCAAACTTTTACATCCCACCATGACCTGGCACACCGTCACCACCGAACCCAACCTCCTGGGTGAGTCTCCCTTCTGGCATCCGCAGGAAAAACGCCTGTACTGGGTCGATGTGCCCGGCAAGCTGCTGCAGCGCCTGGACGTGGTCAGCGGCGTGGTTGAGCGCTGGGCCATGCCCTCCGAGCCTGGCTGTATTGCCCCGGCGGCCAGCGGTGGCCTGGTGGTGGCGCTGCGCGAGGGTATTTACCGCGCCAAGGACTGGGGCGGCGATTTGCAGTTGCTGGCTGCCGCACCGTATGACCCGGCCACCACCCGCTTCAATGACGGCAAGTGCGACCCGCTGGGCCGCTTCTGGGCCAGCACCATCTACGAGCCGCGCGATGCGCGCAAGGCCGAGCTGTACTGCCTGGAGGCCGGCCGGCTGAGCAGCAAGGCCGGCAACGCCATCACCGGCAACGGCCTGGCCTGGTCGCCAGATGCCAAGACCCTGTACTGGTCGGACACGCCGCACCACATTGTCCACGCCTGGGACTGGGACGCGGCCCCGAATGTGCTGTCGAACTACCGCGAGTTCCTGCAGATGGCGCCCAAGCCCGCGGGCTGGCAAGCCGGCATGCCCGGCTACGGAGGCCGCCCTGACGGTGCGGCGGTGGACGTGCAGGGCAACTATTACTCGGCCCAGTTCGAAGGCCAGCGCCTGTGCAAGTTTTCACCAGACGGCGAGCTGCTGACCGCCTACCCGCTGCCCGTACGCTGCCCCACCATGCCCTGCTTTGGCGGTGACGACCTGCAAACCCTGTACCTCACCAGCGGCCGCCATGGTCGCTCCGATGCCGAGCTGGCAGCGCTGCCCGCGTCCGGCCATGTGCTGTCCATGCGCGTGGATGTGCCGGGCCTGCCGGTGAATTTCTTCAAAGACTAGGCTTGCTATTTTTTAAATAGCTGCTGGTGCAGCTAGTATCTGCGCTGGAGCAGTATTTCTTATAAATCCCTATGCGTCGCTTACGCCATCTATCCAGCCACCACCGCACCCCGGCCACCAACCGGCTGTTGGGTGGCCTGCTGGCGTTCAACGCGGGGGCCATCAACGCCGGGGGCTTTCTGGTGGTGGGCATGTACACCTCGCACATGAGCGGTTTTGCGTCCATGGTGGCCGACAACCTGGTGCTGGGTAATTTGACCTTGGTGCTGGGGGCTTTGGGTACGGTGCTGGCCTTCACCTGCGGCGCAGCCACTACGGCGGTGCTGGTCAACTGGGCGCGCCAGCACCATTTGCGCAGCGCCTACGCCTTGCCCTTGCTGTGCGAGGCACTGCTGATGCTGGTGTTTGGCCTGATTGGCGCCACGCTGAACCGCCAGACCCCGTTTGCCGTCCCGCTGACCGTGCTGGTCCTGGCCTACACCATGGGCCTGCAGAACGCGCTGATCAGCAAGATCTCCCTGTCGCAGATCCGCACCACCCACATGACCGGCGTGGTGACCGACCTGGGCATCGAGCTGGGCAAGATGCTCTACATGAACCGGCAGGGCAGCCCGCTCGAATCCCGCGTGCGGGCCAACCACGTCAAGCTGCGCCTGTACGGCACCTTGCTGGGTGCTTTTGTGACCGGCGGGCTGGTGGGCGCCACCGGCTTCAAGTACGTGGGTTTCATCTGGGTGGTGCCGCTGGCGCTGCTGTTGCTGGCCTTGTCGCTGCCGCCGCTGGTGGCGGACCTGGTACGCCCGCGCCCGGTTCGTTAAGTCACGTCCTGCGGCCGGGGGTGGCCGGGCATCAGCGCATAGGGCGCGACCCAGCCGGGCTGACCCTGGATGCGCTGCAGCCAGGCGGCGATGGCCGGGTAGTCGGCCCAGTCCACGCCGAACTCGTCCGGCCAGAACAGGTAGCCGCACAGTGACAGGTCGGCCGTGGTCAGCCGCTCGCCCACTACGTATTGCTTGCCGTCCAGGTACTGGTTCAGCACCTTCAGCGCTGACACCATGCGGCCGCGCAAAAAGGCCGTGACCGGTGTTTCACCCGTCTTGGCAAACTGCAGCTGAAAGCGTAGCGTGGCGATGTTGCTGGTCAGTTTGTGGTTGTCGAACAGGGTCCAGCGCAGTATGTCGCGGCGCTCGTTCTCGTTGGCCGGCGCCAGCTGCGGGAACTGTGCGGCCAGATAGTCCAGGATCACGCCCGACTGGCTCAGACGCAGGCCGTTGTGCTCCAGTACCGGCACCTCGCCCATCACATTGATCTCGCGGTAGGCCGGTGTACGGGTTTCGCCGTTGAAGAAATCGACAAAGCGTGGCGTCCATTCGGCGCCGCACAGCTGCAGCGCCAGCGCCACCTTGTAGGCATTGCCCGATTGGGCGAAACAATAAAGTTGGTAAGCGGCCATGGGGTCTTTCGAGTGGGAGGGGCTGAAAGCGCCATCGTAGCCGCAACCCCGAGTGCTCTATTTTTAATAGCTGCTAGCGCACATGGAATATGCGCTGGAAGGACTTTTTTCGCCATGCTGATGCGATCAACTCCGTGCAATCCCGTATTAGGGCAAGTCCTAGTCCATATTTTCTGGAAATGAAAGATAGTTCGTGCGGCAGTCGAACTAAGTAGTTTCGCGGAATTCCCGCCGCTGCCAGGGTGCGCTGGGCCGTCCGCCTGCAGCCGCCTCGTTGTTCCACAAAAACGGAGACAAAACATGAAGATCGCTTTCAAACAGACCCTGTCCATCCTGGCGTTGGGCTTGGCCAGCAGCGCCGCCTTGGCGCAAATGACCGTGGGCGTCAGCTGGTCCAACTTCCAGGAGGAACGCTGGAAAACCGACGAGGCCGCCATCAAGACCCAGCTGGAAAAGCTCGGTGCCAAGTACATCAGCGCCGATGCCGGTGGCTCCCCCGAAAAGCAGCTGGGCGACATCGACAGCCTGATGAGCAAGGGCGCGAAAGTACTGATCGTGCTGGCCATGGACAAGGACGCGATCCTGCCCGCCGTCAACAAGGCCACCAAGCAAAAGGTGCCAGTCGTCGCCTATGACCGCCTGATCGAAGCGCCCGGCGTGTACTACATCACCTTCGACAACAAGGAAGTGGGCCGCCTGCAGGCCGCCGCCGTGTTCAAGGCCCAGCCCAAGGGCAATTACGTGATGATCAAGGGCTCGCCCACCGACCCGAACGCCAACTTCCTGCGCGAAGGCCAGCAAGAGGTGATCGACGCCGCCGTCAAGTCCGGCGCCATCAAGATTGTTGGCGAGGAATACACCGACGGCTGGAAGCCCGAAGTCGCGCAAAAGAACATGGAGCAGATCCTGACCAAGAACGGTGGCAAGGTCGATGCCGTGGTGGCCTCCAACGACGGCACCGCCGGCGGTGTGGTCGCAGCGCTGACCTCCAAGGGTATCAAGGGCATCCCCGTGTCCGGCCAGGACGGCGACTTCGCCGCGCTAAATCGCGTCGCGCTGGGTTCGCAAACCGTCTCTGTCTGGAAGGACGCACGTGACCTGGGCCGCGAAGCCGCGATTGCCGCCGTGGACCTGGGCAATGGCAAGAAGGTGCCCGGCACCGTGAGCTGGAACGGCGGCGAAAAGAAGATCGCCCTGGACTCTCACTTCCTGAAACCCGTAGCCGTCACCCGCGACAACCTGGACGTGGTGGTCAAGGCGGGCTGGATCAAGAAGGATGAGCTGTGCAAGGGTGTGGCCGCAGCCAGCGCCCCGGCCGCCTGCAAGTAACTCCCCGGTGCTGAAGCGCTCCGCCCTGCAGGCCAGGGCGGGCGCCAGCCTGGAGTCCATTCTTCTTCCGGAACCCTGATATGAGCGATTCCCCCAATGCCTGGCGGCAGGCCAACATCGATTGGCGCCTTGTGCTGATGAGCCTGGTGCTGGCCGTGCTGGCTATGGTGTTTGGCCTGTTGACCGAAGGCATCTTCTTCTCGCCCGAGAACCTCTACAACATCGCCCAGCAAACGGCGGTGGTGGGTATCGTTTCCACTGTCATGGTGCTGGTCATCGTGGCCCGGCATATCGACTTGTCGGTGGGCTCGGTGATGGGTTTTGTGGGCGTACTCATCGCCTATCTGCAGTACAGCGCCAACTGGTCCTGGCCCACGGCCTGCCTGGCCGGCCTGGCCGTGGCATTGGCCGCGTCCATCTACCAGGGCTGGCTGACGGCGGTGCTGGGTGTGCCCTCATTCGTGGTCACGCTGGGCGGCCTGATGTCGTTTCGCGGCGCGGCCTTTTTGGTGGCCGACGGCAAGACCCAGCCGGTGACGGACGACTTCTTTCTGCGCCTGGGCGGCGGCTACGACGGTGGCATAGGCACCACGGCCACCTGGTGGGTGACCAGCCTGGTCTGCCTGGCGCTGCTGCTGCGCGCCGTGCAAAAGCGCCGCTCGCGCCAGCGCCACGGCGTGGCCAACGACCCGCTGTGGATGGAGGCTCTGCTGACCGGCGTGCCCATCCTGCTGCTGCTGGCCTTTGCCGACACCATGAACCACTACCTCATTTCATCCAAGACCGAGCCGCAGGGCATACCGATACCTGTGCTGATCTGGGCCGTGGTGGCCGGCGCACTGTCTTTCATCGTGCACCGCACCCGCTTTGGCCGCTATGTCTACGCCATGGGTGGCAACCCGGATGCGGCCGCGCTGGTGGGCATACCGGTGAAGCGTGTCACCTTGCAATTATTCGCGCTGCTGGCCGTGCTGATTACGGTAGCAGCTATTGTTTCCATAGCGCGGCTGAACGCCGGCACCAATTCGCTGGGCACCGGCATGGAGCTGTATGTGATTGCCGCGGCCGTTATCGGCGGCACGGCGCTGGCCGGCGGCAGCGGCTCCATCTTCGGCTCGGTGCTGGGCGCGCTGATCATGCAGTCGCTGGACAGCGGCATGCTGCTGCTGGATGTGTCGATCGGCAAGCGCATGGTCATCATCGGCCAGGTGCTGATCATCGCCGTGGTGTTCGACGTCCTTTATCGCAAATTCACGGGAGACCGCTGATGACCGAGCACTCCCAACCTTTAGTCGAACTGCGCGACATCCGCAAAGCCTTTGGCGGCGTGGTGGCGGTGGATGGCGTCAGCGTCAACCTCTATCCCGGCGAGGTCGTCGCCCTGCTGGGCCACAACGGCGCGGGCAAGTCCACGCTGATGAAGATGCTGGCCGGCGCCTATCCTATCGACAGCGGCGACACCGTGATTGCCGGCCACAAGGTGCACATCCGCACCCCTGCCGAGGCCCAGGCCCAGGGCATTGAAACCATCTACCAGACTCTGGCTCTGGCCGACAATTTGGACTCCGTCGCCAACCTGTTCCTCGGCCGCGAGAAGATGACAGCCTGGAACACGCTGGACGACCACTTCATGGAGGTCAACGCCCGCAAGGTGTTTGCCCGTCTCAACAAGAACTTCACCAACATCCGCGTACCCGTGCGCCGCCTGTCGGGCGGCCAGCGCCAGGTGGTGGCGATCTCGCGGGCGCTGTACTTCAACGCCCGCATCCTCATCATGGACGAGCCCTGCGCCGCCCTGGGCCCGGAGGAAACCGCCATGGTTGGCCGCCTGGTGCAGCAGCTCAAAAGCGAGGGCGTGGGCATCTTTTTGATCACCCACGACATGCCGGATGTGTTCGGCCTCAGCGACCGCTTGGCGGTGATGAAGAACGGCAAGCTGGTCGGCACCTACAACACTGCGGACGTGACCGAAGACGAGGTGCTGGGCATGATCATTACCGGCAAACGGCCCGAGGGTAAGGCGCAGGCGGAGCGTGCACAGAACTAGACTCAGGTCTTCTTTTGTTCACACGGCAACCCTTATGAAGACTACCGGCGACCAACAACTCGTCAAGCGCATCAACCGCAGTGTGCTGCTGCGCCTGCTGCGCGCCCAGCCCGGCCTGTCGCGGGCCCGCCTGGCGGCCGAGAGCGGCCTGACAAAATCCACGGTCAGTCTGCTGGTGCGCGAGCTGCTGGACGACGGCTGGCTGACCGAGGCCGCCACGCCGGTGAACGACGGCATAGGCCGTCCGTCCACCCCGCTACGCATCCACGAGGGTGTGCGTGCGCTGATCGGCGTGGAGATCGCGGTCGAGGTGGTGCGCGTGGCCTGCGTGACGCTGCAGGGCGAGGTGCTGCACTCGGCCCAGCAGCCGCTGACCAGCAACATCCCGGCCCAGGCCGCGCAGCAAACCGCGCGCATGGTGGCCACCGCCTATGAAGGCCTGCGGGCGTTGGACCTGCAGCTGGTGGGCGTGGGCGTGTGCACGCCCGGCGCCATCGACCACGACACCGGCCTGGTGCTGTTCGCCCCCAACCTGGGCTGGCGCCAGCTGGACCTGCTGGATCTGCTGACCCGCGCCATGGCCAAGGCCGGCCTGCCGCCCGTGCCCGTGCAACTGCAGAACGATGCGGACGCCGGCGCCTTGGGCGAGTACGAATTTGCCCAGGGCGAAGGCGAAGACCCGCTGATCTTCGTCAGCTGCGACGTGGGCGTGGGCGCGGGCATCGTGTCCAACGACCGCCTGTTCACCGGCGCCCAGGGCATGGCCGGCGAAATCGGTCACACCATCATGCAAATTGACGGCCCGCTGTGTTCCTGTGGCCGCAAGGGCTGCGCCGAGGCCTTCATCGGCCTGCGCGCGCTGCGCAACCACCCCATGGACCTGAGCCGCTCCGGCCACTACCTGGGCGTGCTGCTGCAAAACCTGTGGACCACCTTCAACCCGCGCGCCATCGTGGTCGGCGGCAAGTCGTGTGATCGCCACCCTGAATTCTTGCAGGCCGCGCAAAAAACCGTGGCCGCCTATGCCGAAAGTGCTGGCATGCCGCCCCCTAGCATCCGCGTGGCCCGCTATGGCCCGTTGGCCGCCGCCGTGGGCGCAGCCGCGCTGACGCTGCACGAATACCTGCGGCCCATGCACCCCAATTCCGAAGCCCGGCGCGCCCGCGCAGGGCAGGCTCTTTCACCCCCCTAACTTTTTAAAGGACTTCCATGGCCTCTTATTTCTCAGACATTGCCCCCATCGCGTTCGAAGGCCCGGCCTCCTCGAACCCGCTGGCCTTCAAGTGGTACGACCGCGACAGGCTGGTGCTGGGAAAGCGCATGGAAGACCACCTGCGGTTCGCCGCCTGCTACTGGCACAGCTTCTGCTGGAATGGCTTTGACCCGTTCAGCCACGACGGCACCTTCGAGCGCCCCTGGATGCGCATGGCCGACCCCATGGAAGCCGCCCGTGCCAAGGCCGACGCGGCCTTCGAATTCTTCGCCCGGCTTGGTGCGCCTTATTACTGCTTCCATGACCGCGACGTGGCCCCCGAAGGCGCCACCCCGCGCGAGAGCCTGAACAACCTGCACGCCATGATCGACGTGCTGGGCACCAAGCAGCAAGACACCGGCATGAAGCTGCTATGGGGCACGGCCAACATGTTCAGCCACCGCCGCTTCATGGCCGGCGCCTCCACCAACCCCGACCCGGCCATCTTCGGCATGGCCGCCCTGCAGGTGCGTGCCGCCATGGACGCTACCTTGAAACTCGGCGGCGAAAACTATGTGCTGTGGGGCGGCCGTGAAGGCTACGAGACCCTGCTCAACACCCGCATGGGCCAGGAGCTGGACCAGATGGGCCGCTTCATGAACATGGTGGTCGAGTACAAGCACAAGATCGGCTTCAAGGGCACCATCCTCATCGAACCCAAGCCCCGCGAACCCACCAAGCACCAGTACGACTACGACGTCGCCACCGTCTACGGCTTCCTGTGCCGCTACGGCCTGGAAAAGGAAATCAAGGTCAACATCGAAGCCAACCACGCCACCCTGGCCGGCCACAGCTTCGAGCATGAGATCGCCACCGCCATCGACCTGGGCATCTTTGGCTCCATCGACATGAACCGCGGCGACATGCAATGCCAGTGGGACACCGACCAGTTCCCCAACAGCATCCCCGACACCGCGCTGGCCATGTATTTGATCCTGAAGGGCGGCGGCTTCACCACCGGTGGCGTCAACTTCGACAGCAAGGTCCGCCGCCAGTCCATCGACCCCGAAGACATGTTCTACGGCCACGTAGGCGCCATGGATGTCAGCGCACGCTCCTTGCTGATCGCCGAAAAGATGATCAACGACGGCCGCCTGGAAAAGCACATCGCCGCCCGCTACGCCGGCTGGCAAGGCCCCGAGGCACAGAACATCCTGGCCGGCAAAGTCAGCCTGGACGCCTTGGCAGACCAGGTCCTTGCCAGCGGCGCCGACCCACGCCCGGTATCTGGCCGCCAGGAGTACATCGAAAACCTGCTGAACGCGTATATCTGAGTACGCGCTATTTAAATCGTAGCTGTTGGCGCAGGTTCTATCTGCGCCAGCGGCCGATTTAGTTTGCAAGCCCGCTGAAAGGACACCGTGCGCTGGTAGGCCATGGGGTCAGATCCGAATTGCGCGCAACCGGCCTGTTTGAACTCGCAATGCCCACCCGCATTTCGGCTGACCCCAGGGGCGGATAGATCCCCCCGGCTATAGTGGCCCATCGCTTTGATCTGCTGCTTTTGCTGGAACTCTTATGTCCTTTGACAGCATGTTGGAAATCCCGGAAACCCAAGCTAACCGGGCATTTGAGACAAATAGGAACATCGATGTTAGGAAGACATATTTGTGTCTCTCGATCTTGGGGCAGGCATCATCATGAGATTCATTGTCATCCTGGCGCTGGTTTTTCTCGCTCACCGTATTAGCGCGGAAGTCTTGCCGCTTCACGATGGTGATGTCGTGTTTCAAACCTCTCGCTCGTCGCAAAGCATTGCTGTTCAGAAGGCAACTGCTTCCCGGTACAGCCACATGGGCATCGTTTTCATCCGCAATGGCGAGCCATTCGTTTACGAGGCCGCCAGCAAGGTTCAGTACACGCCTTTGGAAGTATGGGTTGCTCGTGGCATCGGAGGCCACGTTGTGGCCAAGCGATTGCAGGATGCTTCAGTCATCCTAAATCCTGCTGGCGTCGAGCGGCTACGCCAAGCGGCGCGCGGCTTTGAGGGCAGGCCCTACGATCTCACCTTTGAATGGTCAGATGATCGAATCTACTGCTCTGAGCTTGTTTGGAAGATCTATCAGCGTGCTCTTGGAGTTGAGTTGGGTGGACTTCAGAAGATCAAAGAGTTCAATCTTAAAGACCCAGCAGTCCAGCAGAAAATGAAGGAACGCTATGGCGCACAAGTTCCGCTCGAAGAGCCCGCTATTTCGCCGGTCGCCATGTTTGGCTCCTCCCGTCTAGTAACTGTGCTGGAGCGCTAGCGGAGATGCTTGTGGCTCAGCGTCAACTTGCAGCATGCTGGCACTCCTCCCCGCATCCGAGCCCGACAAAGACTTCATCTTTGAAGCCTTTAAACCTCTATGCGCGAGTACGTGGAGTGGGCTTGGGGATGGAATGAGGAGTTTCAGCGTGATGGTTTTTGGGCCAACTTAGCGGTACAGAATTTCCAACTGATTTGCGTTGATGGGCAAAACGCTGGGGCGCTGTATGTCGAAGAGAGCGCGCAAAACCATTGTGTGCGCACCATCTTTCTCATACCGGAATTCCAAGGGTGTGGGGCGGGCTCCGCTGTGCTTGCGCAAGAAATGGTTCGCGCTACAGCCGCCCACAAGCCCCTCGTCTTGAAAGTGATCAAGATCAACCCGGCCAAACGCCTCTATGACCGCATGGGGTTTAAGGTCGTGCAAGAGGACGAGGCCACCTTCCACATCCAATGGGGCTGAGGTTGCAGGGATGGACTCGTCCACAACGTCGAAACGGGTGGCAGCTACGCGCACTGGGCCCTAGGTCTTGCTGCTGAAAAGATAGCGCCTAGCGCACGATTTACATGCGCCAGCGGTCTATTCTTCTTGAATTTTCAGGCCACAGCATCAAAACAATCGACAACCCCGTCCGCCCCACAAACAGCCCCAGCGCGGGAGACCAGACGCAAAGGCTGAGTTGGTCGGGCACTACGGCGACGATGCCGCTTATGCCGCTCTTGCAAGACAGGGATTCAGTTTTGCTCAGCCTCCGTGCACGATGGCCAGCTTCCCAAAGTGACGCCCACCGGCGCTGAGTTCGGCATAGGCTGCGCCGGTGTCGGCGATATCGAAGATTCGGTCGATCACCGGCACGATGCGGTGGGCGGCAATGGCGCGGGTGGCCTGGGCCAGGTCGGCGACCGAACCGGTGTTGTTGCCGACGATGCGCAAGCCCTTGACGATGATGGGCATCAAGTTGATGGACGCTGCCGTGCCGGAGAGAAAGCCCACCGTGAATACCGTGCCGCCCATCGCCGCTGCGTTGAGCGAGCGGGCGATGGTGGCCTCGCCCACGGTTTCCACCACCAGGTCCGCGCCGCGCCCGTCGGTGAGCTTCAACACTTCTGCGTCCCAGGCCGGGGTGGCGCGGTAGTTGATCACATGGTCGGCGCCGAGCTGGCGTGCGCGCTCCAGCTTTGCATCGGAGGAGGAAGCGAGGATCACCGTGGCGCCCGACGCCTTGGCGAACTGCAGGGCGAAGATGCTGACGGCACCCGTGCCCAGCAGCACCACTACCGACCCTGGCCGCAGCGATGCCGAGCGCACGGCGTTCCAGGCCGTGGTGGCGGCGATGGGCAGCGCCGCGCCCTGGACGAAATCCAGATGCGCGGGTAAGGCAACCAGGCTGTGGGCGGGCACGGCGACGTAGTCGGCCAGCGAACCCGGCAAGTTGATGCCCCGCATCGCGGCTATCTTGTGCGGCGCCATGGCGCCGTCTTGCCAGCCCGGCATGAAGTGCGGCACCACGCGGTCGCCCACCGCCCAGCCGCTGACGCCTTCGCCCAGGGCCACGACTTCGCCCGCGCCATCGGCTACCGGCACCATGGGCAAAGTCACGCCGGGTATGGCGCCGAGGGCGACGGCTACGTCGAGGTAGTTCAGCGTGGCGGCGCGCATGCGCACCAGCACTTCGCCATGGCCGGCCTGGGGGTCGGGCAGTTCGGTGCTTTGAAAAGCGCTGAGGGAATGGGCGGTGAGTTGGACTGCGTGCATGGTGTTTTCTTTGCAATGAAGGAAGTCGATAGTGTTATTGATAAATTAACGGAGATAAACTGCGATTTGGTTGATAGATTTGAAATCAGGAGTGGTGAATGGATGTGTTCAGCAGCATGCAGGTCTATGTGCACGCCGTGGAAAAAGGCAGCCTCAGCGCGGCCGCCACGGCCTGCGGTATTTCGGCGACCATGGCGGGCAACCACCTGCGGACGCTGGAAAAGCGCCTGGGCATGCAGCTGCTGCAACGCACTACCCGGCGCCAGCATCTCACCGCCTTTGGCGAGGACTACTACCTGCGCTGCAAGGAAATCCTCCGGCTGGTGGCCGAAACCGATGCCCAGGCGCAGAACCAGCAGCTCGCGCCGGCCGGCAAGCTGCGCATCACCGCACCCGTGAGCTTTGGCGCCGAAGCTCTGATGCCGGCCCTGTCGGACTACATGGCGCGCTACCCCGAGGTGAGTGTGGATGTGGCCTTAAGCGACCACACGGTGGATCTGGTGGAGGAGGGTTTCGAGGCCGCCATCCGCATTGGCCCGCTGCCGGATTCGCTGATCGCCCGGCCGCTGGCGCCGTACCGGCTGATGGTCTGCGCATCGCCTGACTACCTGGCGCGCCGCAGCACGCCGGTCCGGCCCGAGGATCTGGCCCAGCATGAATGTCTGTCGTTCTCGCTCGCCGCTCTGCAGCACTGGCCCTTGACAGGGGAGGAGGGCACCTGCCAGGTACCGGTGTCGGGCCGGCTGCAGGTCAATAACGGGCAGGCGCTGCGGGTGGCGGCGCTGCACGGCTTGGGCATCGTGCTGCAGTCGGCCTTTCTGCTGCAGGCCGATGTTCAGGCTGGTCGCCTGGTGCAATTGCTTCCCAGCTACACCCTGCCCAGCCGGCCGATGAGCCTGGTCTATCTGCCCGACCGCTACCGCTCGCCCAAGCTGCGCAGCTTTGTGGATTTTCTGGTGGAGCGGTTCAGCTAGTGGGTCGTCGATTGCTATCGTAAATGTAGCTGCTGCCGCAGGTAGTACTTGCGGCAGCGGCCTATTTCCCTTGAATTCTCAGGCCGCCAAAGGTCAAAAGATTGACAGTCCCGTACGCGCCGCAAACAGCTCCAGCGCCTGCATGCCCAGCAGCGAATTACCGCTGCCGTCCAGCGCTGGCGACCAGACGCACAGGGTGAGCTGGTCGGGCACCACGGCGACGATGCCGCCGCCTACGCCGCTCTTGCAGGGCAGGCCGATGCGGAAGGCGAATTCGCCGGCGGCGTCGTAGGTGCCGCAGGTCAGCATCAGCGCGTTGATGCGGCGTGTCTGGCTGGAGCTAACGACGGTTGCGTCCGCGCGGTAGGGGTGGCGGCCGTCGCGGCACAGGTAGCCGGCGGCGCGGGCCATTTGCTGGCAGCTCATGCGGATGGCGCACTGGTGGAAGTACAGGTCCAGCACGGCGGCCACCGGGTTGTCGAGCTTGCCAAAGCTTTTCATAAAGTTGGCCAGCGCATGGTTGCGAAAGCCGGTTTGGGCTTCGGACCGGGCCACCTCGGGGTCCAGGTGCACCGGCTCGTCGCATAGCTCGGACAACAGTTCCAGCACATTGCCTACGCCGTTGCCGTGCGACAGCAGTCGGTCGGCCACGGCGATGGCGCCGGCATTGATGAAGGGGTTGCGCGGTTTGCCTTGCTCGTTTTCCAGCTGCACCAGTGAGTTGAACGGGTTGCCCGAGGGCTCGCGGCCTATGCGCTGCCACAGCGCGTCGCCCAGGTGCTGCATCGCCATGGTCAGCGAGAACAGCTTGGACATGCTCTGGATGGAGAACGGCGTGGCGTAGTCGCCGCTGGCGGCCTCCAGCCCGTCGCAGGTGCGCAGGGCGATGCCGAATTGCTGCGGCGACACGCGGGCCAGCGCCGGGATGTAGCTGGCCACCTGGCCTTGCACGCCCAGCTGGGGCCGCACGGCAGCAACGATGTCGTCGAGGATGGCTTGGAAGTTCACACGGGGCTCCACTCAGAAATGAGTCTGGATTGTCCCGCATCCTGGCTGGCTGAGTAAACGGTTTGCTATGTAAACAATAGCTGCTTGCGCAGGTGAAATGTGCGCTGGGAGCCGATTCGGTTTAAATGCTTCATGCACCAGACCCTGGGGTTTGCGCCCGGCAGCGCATCCTGACAGGCTGTTGCAGGGCCACCACGTGTATGCGTTCGGTAAAGGGCTTGTCACAAAGCCTACGTACGCTGCCCATGCGCTGTTAACTGAGAAAGTCTTGCTCAGGTACCAGTCACCATGAATCGCTGGATCACGCGTTCGCGTCAGATCTGAAACCTCATTTTTCCGGAACCAGTATGAAATTTTTAAAGATCGCTTTGTTGTTTGTTTTGGTGGCCGCCTACAGCGGCTTGGTCGGTGCCACAGAAGGAACACTCAATACCCAGTTCTGGGGTTGGGTTGGCAAGAACCAGCATGGGTATTACTTGGATGGGTCAGATTGGCACTATTGCTTCAATAACAAGGGCGGTAGTTGCGGTACCGTGGCTTTGACGACAGGTCATTCCCAATGCAGAACCACCGGCTTCAATATCGGTGGCAAATGGGCGATCCCGACGCGGGTCGGTGGCATGGAGATCAATGCCGGGGCCAACCATTCGTGGACGGCCTGCAATATTCGCAGTGAAACAGTCACCTGCGGCCCCGACAAGGGTTACAGGGGCCGCGCGGTGATCCAATTCAGCGAGCGTTGGGGAAAAACGCATGTGCTCGGCGGGGACACCTACCTCACCGAGCGCTCGAGCTGCCCTGCCGGCTGGAGGTCTGATTGGATGGGTGGTCCAAACTGGCGTTGCACCTACGTGGGCGGTAGTTACACCGTCGAAGGCTATCTGCCTGAGTGGCGTGGCAGCAGCTGCCAGTACGAAAAGATCTAAGCACTTAGGTCATTGAGGGGCAGCAGAAGCGTGTGCCAGTTTGACGCTTCTGCCTGCCTACGCCCACCATTTCCAGAGGATTGCAGTGCCTTCCAAAATCTATTTTTCCTCACCCCGCGTGGCTGTGAAAACCGTCATTGGCGGGTGTTTGCTGATTGCGGCAGGGGTCTATTTTTTTGCCCGTAGCGGGTATGGCACGGACCAGGCCGAAGCGTCGCAGGTAGGCAGTTCCAGCGCCCAGCCGTCCCAGACGCTGGCGGCCGCTGGCGCGCCAGCGTCCTTTTCCGCTGTGCCGGGGGGATTCCAGGGGACGCTTGTCTCCGCCGATGAATCCGATGTCAAGGTATTCACGCCAGAAGAGGCGGTCGAGAGTCTGAAGGCCTTTTTTGACAAGATACTGAAGCGGGAAGACCTGTCGTCGAAGGATGTCGAGGAACTACAGGCGCGGCTCCTGGCGTCGATCGAGGGCAACCCTGCGGTCGCCAAAGTCGTGGAGCAGTTCTATCACAGCGTGCCGGCCGAGCAAGGTATGGAGCGCGATATGCTGCGCTCACTGCTGGTTGGATCGGCGGCTGGTCGGAGCATCGTCTTGCATGAGGCGAACGCCATCTGGGAAGGCAAGAGCGAAGCCAAGTTCGCCGAGATGTACGAGACCTACTTCAACCTGCCGGGCCAGGCGCCGCAAGAGGTACTTGTCCGGGCGCTGGCCGATGTGAAGGCGGGCGCGCAAACTGATGACCGAACCGCCGTCGCGCGGCTGAATTTCATTGGTCTGCTGGAGGACCAGAAAAGTGGTGACACCGCCAACCTGCGAAGCGATGCCGTCCAGCTCTTGAACCAACTGGCGGAGAGCCAGGGCAGCGATATAGTGCGGGCGCTTGCCGTTCAGAAGCTGTACCGCCTGAGCTCGCCTGCGGAGGCTTCCAACATCGCCATCACGCAGCTGTCCAAAGGTGCCTATGGCGACCTGGTGCGGGAAACACTGAGTTCGGTGAGCAGCGGCGATGTGGAGCTCACGCCGAACCTGCGTGTCGCGTTGACCACCGCCGTCAAACGCCCGGCCGCCTCCGCCGAAGAGAAGCAGCAACTCAACCAAGTCCTGGCCTCGCACAGCTGAGGTACTCGTTCGCCGCGCATGGTCAAAAGCCTGGGCGACGGAAGAAGCGCCGGCCTTAAATTGCCAATGCCGCCTCGATGTCCTTTTGCAGGCTTTGGGGCGTATCCATTGGCGCATAGCGCTTGAGTACCTGGCCGTCCTTGCCGACCAGAAATTTGGTGAAGTTCCACTTGATCGCCTTGGTGCCCAGCAGGCCCGGGGCCTCGTTGACCAGCCACTGGTACAGCGGGTCGGCACCGGCGCCATTGACCTCGATCTTGGCCATCATCGGGAAGCTGACGCCGTAGTTCACTTGGCAGAAGCTGGCGATCTCGTCGTTGCTGCCCTTGTCCTGCGCGCCAAACTGGTTGCACGGAAAGCCCAGCACCGTTAGGCCCTTGGTACCGTAGCTTTTGTGCAGCTCTTCCAGCCCGGCGAACTGCGGCGTGAAGCCGCAGGCGCTGGCCGTGTTGACGACCAGTAGAACCTGGCCTTTGAACTGCGACAGGGCGACCGGTTGGCCGGCAATGTCTGTGGCGCTGAAGTCGTAGATGGAGGTAGTCATGCCTGCGATTTAAGCAGACTTCTCTCTGACGCGTTTATTCACTGCGCGCCGCCAGCACCGACGCCAGCAGTATCAGCGCCGCTCCCACCAGCGTGCGCAGCGACAGCGTGGCCGCGCCCAGTGCCACCGAGGACACGCTGGCAAACACGATTTCGGTCAACATCACGATGGAGCTGTTGCTGGACGACATGCGTGCCGCACCATACTGCAGCCCCATATTGCTGATGAAAAACAGCAGGCCCAGCAGCACGATGGCGCTGCCCCAGCCCAGCTGCAGCGCAGGGATAGCCGGCACCAGCCCAAACTGTCCGCCCAGGGAAGCGGCCAGCCCAGCCATCAATACGCCGCCGCCAAACATGGCGCACATGCGCTCGGTGCCGGGCACATCCTGCAGGCGGCGTAACAGCACATTGGTCAGCGCAAAGCTGAAGCCGCCCAGCAGGGCCAGTCCGTCCGCCGCCGAGAACGCCATGCCGGCCACGGCGCTCAGGCCGCCCTCGGGCCATAGCACCACCAGCACGCCCACCAGCGCCAATACCAGTCGCAGCAGCGAGGCCCGCGTAGGCCGCTCGCCCAGCACCAGCCAGGCCAGCAGCACGGCCCAGCCGGGCATCAGATAGAACAGCAACACCACGCGCACCACGTCGCCAATCGCCACCGCCCAGTTGAAGCCCACATTCGTCATGCCGGTGGCCAGCAGCAACAGCCATAGCTCCGGCCGGCGCAGCAAGCCGCGTACAGCAGTGGGGCGGGCCAGCAGCAGGCCCGCCAGGGCCACGGCGTACAGCAGGGAGGTGGACCACAGCGGATGCAGGCCCAGTTGCTGCAGCTGGCGGAACGGCCACCAGGACACGCCCCAGATAAAGGCGTTCAGCATCAGCGCGAGAACGGGGAGCAGGGCGGCGGGCATGCAGGAGGCGCGCCCTGCCGCAAGGGCGGGCGCGGGGGGGGGGGGGTCAGTGAGTATTGTCGGTACGGGCCAGCATCAGCAGATGGTCAACCTCGTCCTTGTACTTGATGCAGTTGTTGGCGTGCCAGCGCTTGATCAGCCACATGAAGCCGGCCACCACCAGGCCAAAGGCGGTGATGGCACCAAAGGACGATAGGCCCAGGCCGGTGGACACGCTGTAGAACGCGCCCAGGGCCAGAATGCACAGCTGCTCGTTGAAGTTCTGCACGGCGATCGAGCGGCCCGCGCCCATCAGGTTGTGGCCACGGTGCTGCAACAGGGCATTCATCGGTACCACCATGAAGCCGCCCAGGCCACCCAGCACCACCAGGAAGGGCACGGCCAGCCAGACGTTGTGGATGAAGTTCATCAAGATCACCAGCAGGCCCATCAGCAGGCCCAGTGGGATGACCTTGGTGGCGGTGTCCAGCCGCATGCGCATGGACGCTGCCACGGCGCCAGCGGCGGTGCCTATGGCGACTACGCCCAGCAGGCTGGTCGATTGGGTGATGCTATAGCCCAGCGCGGTGGCGCTCCAGGCCAGCACGATGTATTTCAGGTTGCCGCTGACACCCCAGAACAGGGTGGTGGTGGCCAGGGTAATCTGGCCCAACTTGTCGGTCCACAGCCGGGAGTTGCAGCGCCAGAAGTCGGGCAGCAGGGCCAACGCGTTGCTTGGCATGGGACGCATTTCCACCCCGGTATCGGGAATGCGGGTGTTGAACCAGGCGGCCAGCGCGTAGACGGCGATGAGCACGCTCACAGCGGCTTGCGGCGGGGTGCTGATGCCGGTGTCAAAGAAGGGGAAGTCCAGTGCCAGCAGTTTGGCCGACACCGCCGGCCCTACCAGTTGCCCGCCAAACAGCACGCCCAGAATGATGGATGCAATCGTCAGGCCTTCGATCCAGCCATTGGCCTGCACCAGCTGCGAGGCCGGTAGCATCTCGGTCAGGATGCCGTACTTGGCTGGCGAATAGGCCGCCGCACCCAGGCCCACCACGGCCGTGGCCAGCAGGGGGTGGATACCAAACAGCATCATCAGACAGCCCGCCATCTTGATGGAATTGCTGGCCAACATCACCTTGCCCTTGGGGAACGCGTCCGCCAGCGCGCCCAGCCAGGGGGCCAGGATCACATAGAAAAGCGCAAACATGGGAACCAAGGCGGCCTGTTGCCAGGGAGCACCTCCGGCACCTCGGATCATCGCGATGGACGCCACAAAAAGCGCCTGGTCGGCCAGTGACGAGCAGAACTGGGCCGACATGAGGGTAAAGAAACCGCGCTTCATTAAATGCTTGTGGCGGCATCAGTCTGGCTGATGCAGGTTGATTTAAGACAAGTCTCCAGGGACAGCGGGTTATATCACGCGGTGGAATGCCAAAATCCCGGAATAACCATTCCCCCCCAGGCTTCGCGCACTGCGTGTCGCTTTCGCCAACCCCCTACAGGGGGCGAACCCTTGTGGCCCGGCAAAGCCGGTTCCACGGGTTCCCTTGGTGTGAGCGTTCTGACTCTGCAGCTTGGGGCGAAATAGTCAAAATCCAGTAACCCCATTTGTTTGCCCTACCGGAACCCACCCATGCCGCGTCCCATTCAGGCCACCATCCACACCGACTCCTTGCGCCACAACCTGGCCCGCGCCCGCGCTGCCGCGGGGGATGCCCGGGTCTGGGCGGTGGTCAAGGCCAATGCCTACGGCCATGGCATCGAGCGTGTTTTCGAGGGCCTGCGCGGCGCCGATGGCTTCGCCCTGCTGGATCTGAACGAGGCCGAACGCGTGCGCGCCCTGGGCTGGCGCGGCCCGGTGCTGCTGCTGGAAGGCGTGTTCGAGCAGCGCGATCTGGAGCTGTGCTCGCGCCTGGACCTGTGGCACACCGTGCACTGCGATGCCCAGATCGACATGCTGGCCGTGCACAAGACGAATGTGCCGCACCGCGTGTTCCTGAAAATGAACACTGGCATGAACCGCCTGGGCTTTAGCCCCGAGCGCTACCGCTCAGCCTGGACCCGGCTGAACCTGCTGCCCCAGGTGGACGAAATCTCGCTGATCACCCATTTCAGCGACGCAGACGGTCCGCGTGGCATTGCCGAGGCCATGGCGGTGTTCAACGCCGTCACCGCCGACCTGCCCGGTGAGCGCAGCGTGGCCAATAGCGCCGCCACCCTGCGCCACACCCCCGGTGCGCCCCTGCAGCAGCCCGCGCTGGCGGCCCAGGTGGCGGGCGACTGGGTACGCCCCGGCATCGCCATTTACGGCAGCGCACCCGACTTTCCGGCCTACACCTCGGCTGATTGGGGCCTGCAGCCGGCCATGACGCTGACTGCAAAAATCATAGCTACGCAAGACCTGCAGCCGGGCGCTACCGTCGGTTATGGTTCCAACTTTGCGGCCGAGCAGGCGATGCGTATCGGCATCGTGGCCTGCGGCTATGCCGATGGCTATCCGCGCATCTGCCCCACCGGCACCCCGGTGCTGGTGGACGGCGTGCGCAGCCGCACCCTGGGCCGGGTCAGCATGGACATGCTGGTGGTCGACCTGACGCCCACGCCCCAGGCCCAGATCGGCACACCCGTCACTCTGTGGGGCCGGGCTGCGAATGGCGTTGTGTTGTCGATCGACGAAGTAGCACAGCAGGCCGGCACCGTGGGCTACGAGCTGATGTGCGCTCTGGCCCAGCGTGTGCCGGTGGTGGTCGAGTGAGCCAGGTTACTCTGATTTTGATAGCTGCCAGCGCAGGTATTTACTGCGCTGGAGGTCATTTTTACACTTTGGTTTCGCTGGCGAGAAAATTGTCCTTTACCCGCACATAGTGCTCGGCCGAATAGCGCAGATAGGCGATTTCCTCGGGGGTGAGCGCCCGCACCTTGGCGGCCGGCCGACCCATGTACAGGTAGCCGCTCTCCAGTACCTTGCCCGGGCCGATCAGGCTGCCTGCGCCGACCATGGTGCGCGCCGGTACCACCACGTCGTCCATGACGATGCTGCCCATGCCGATCAGGCACTCGTCGCCAATGCTGCAGCCGTGCAGGATCACCGAATGCCCGATGGTCACGTAGTTGCCGATCAGCAGCGGCGAGCCTTCGGGCTTGCTGGCGCTCTTGTGCGACACATGGCCCATGCTCAGGTCCTGGATATTGCTGCTGTGGCCAATGCGGATGCGGTTTACGTCGCCGCGCAGCACGGTGTTGCACCAGACCGAGCTGTCGGCGCCGATCTGCACGTCGCCAATCACCTGGGCCGAGGCGTGGATGAAAGTGCGTTCGGCCAGCACAGGCCGGGTATCAAGGTAAGAGGAGGTTGCCATGGAATGTGTTTGTATACAAAGCAAAGGTCCATCATAGGACAGCCCAGGCCAGGACCCGTCTTAGAATGCCGCCACGCTGTCCCCTGGAACCCCTTATGCCTGCAAGCGACGTCTCGGTCGTGATTCCTGCCTACAACGCCGCCCATTTTCTGGCCGATGCATTGCATGGAATTGCCCAACAAACGCTGCAGCCACGGGAGGTGATCATCGTCAACGATGGTTCCACCGACGATACGGTGCAAACCGTGGCGGCCTGGATTGCCGCCTATCCGCAGCCATACCCCATCCATTTACACAACCAGTCCAACAGCGGCATTGCAGCGACGCGCAACCAGGGCATTCGACTGGCGCAGGGCGAGTGGCTGGCCTTTCTGGATGCCGACGATATTTTCGAACCCGAGCACATTGCCGAGCTGATGCGCGCACTCGCTGCGGAACCCAAGGCCAAAGGCGCGTACGGCGCCGGCCGCCTGTTGGCCAAGGGCGTGCTGCAAGACATGCTGTACGACGACTACTGGGACAGCCCCTCGCGCAAATTTGGCACACCCATTGCGGGCACCGATTTCTACCGTATAGACAAGCAGATACTGCCACGCATGATCAAGGGCAATTTCATCAAGCCGTCCAGCCTGGTCGTCTCCAGGGCTTTGGCCAACGAGGTGGGTTTGTTCAATGAAAAGCTGGCCACGGCCGAAGACCGGGAGTTCCTGGTACGCCTGCTGCTGAAGGCCAGCTTTGTGTACGCCCCGGTGGCCATCACCCAGTACCGCTGGCATGACGACAACGCATCGCATGTGCGCAACGCCCGCCGCAATGCGGAAAACGGGTTGTTGGCCATCAAGATCATCCGAGACAATCCAAACATAGGTCTGGGGCCCGTGGAAATCGGGGCCTGCCAGGACGCGATTGCAAGCACCTTGCAGGAGTACTTCTATATGTGCAGCCAGCACGGTGTGGCTGCCTATGCGCAAGGCATGCGCTTTGCGCAGCGGCATTTCGGCTGGGCTTCGGCGCATGCCTCCTTGCGGGTCAAAAACCTGGTTCGTAGCGTGATGGCCCTGTTTGTGGACCCGCTCAAAAATCCAGCCAAAGACTATCCAGATCTATGAATCCAAGAGACATTGCGGGTGCGAACTCCGCCGGGGATGCGCCCTTGGTCAGCGTCATCATTCCCACCATGGCTTCTGCCGCGCGGGCCGAGCTTCTCCAGCGTGCGGTGAATTCCATCCGCTCTTCCTCTTCCCAGCCCGTGCAGATTATTGCGGTTGTGAATGGCAACCGTTCTGATGCTGCTGTGTGCGACTGGTTGAAGGCGCAACCAGACATCCATTTTGAATATGTGGCCAAGCCCTCGGCCCCGAATGCCGTGCTGCGTGGGCGGGAGTTGGTCACCACCGCATTTTTCTCGGCATTGGATGACGACGACGAGTATCTGCCTGGCAGTACCGATCAGAAACTGGCCGCGCTGCAAGCAGACCCGCTGGCGGATCTGGTCGTTGGCAACTACTACCAGCACCGTGCCGGTCGGCAGGTTTTGTCCTATGACCGCTTGGCGGACGTACCCGCTCGCCCATTGGACACGCTGATGGAGTTCAACTGGTTGCACAACGGCAACGCGTTGTTTCGCTCGGCCTCTGTGGGCGTGGGCTATTTCCAGAACTACCACGACTACGCAGAGTGGACGCTGGTGGCTTTTAGGCTGGCGCTGGATGGCAAAAAGGTGGCGGTCGTGGATGCACCAGTATTCCGTTGCAATGAAGAAACGCCAGGGTCCTTGTCGAAATCGGCGGCTTATTTCCAGGCCTACATTCCGCTATTCCAGCGCATGCTGGGGTTGGCGCCACCGCGACGAATTGTGCGCATGATCCAACGCAAGATCGGCGCGGCACACCATGATGCATCGGTAGCCGCGCTGGAAGACGGTGAACGCACAAGGGCACTGTTGCACCATTGGAAAAGCCTGGTGCATGCCGGTGGGTTGCGCTACCTCAGCTATACCCGGCGGTTGATTTTGTGATTTTGCTGCATCAGCGCTAGCTTATGTGGGTTGCATATTGCATCGGTGCACGTGCTTATTATTGGCCGTAGATAACTTTTTAATATGCACCTCACAAACCCCACCGCGCATCATCTTAAATATCGCTCCGATATCGATGGACTGCGTGCCGTTGCCGTTCTTGCTGTGGTGGGTTTTCACGCATTTCCATCCTGGGTGCACGGTGGATTTGTCGGTGTCGATATATTCTTTGTCATCTCCGGTTTTTTGATTTCTTCCATTATTTTTCTGAATCTGGAAAAAGATAAATTCAGTATTATTGATTTTTACGATAAGCGAATCCGAAGAATATTTCCGGCTTTGCTGGTGGTGATGCTGGGTAGTTTGGTATTTGGCTGGCATTTGCTGTTGGTGGATGAGTACAAACAGCTCGGAAAACATCTTGTCAGTGGCGTTGCATTTGTTACCAACTTTATTTTGTGGAAAGAAAGCAGCTACTTTGATAATGTGGCAGAAACCAAGCCCATGCTGCACTTGTGGAGTTTGGCGGTGGAAGAGCAGTTTTATATATTCTGGCCCATTTTGCTAAGTTTCTTCTGGGGGCAGAGACGGGTTTTGGGGCTTGCTATTGCATTGATATTGGCAGGCTCTTTTTGGATGAATATATATTGGACCAGCAACCATCCCGATGCAGCATTTTATTTGCCGATGCCGCGTTTTTGGGAGTTGCTGGCCGGGGCCGTGCTTGCATATATCGCCATGTACAAGCCGGCGGTACACCAGCGGTACCCAAACGAACAGTCTTTCGTTGGGGCCGCGTTATTGGTGGTCGGTCTTGTTTATATCGACAAGACGCAACATTTTCCGGGCTGGTTGGCATTGCTTCCGGTCATCGGCGCATTTTTGCTTATTTCAGCTGGGCCCAACGCATGGGTCAATAGACATGTTCTAGGCTCCAAAGTATTGGTGTCGATTGGCTTGATCAGCTACCCGCTGTATTTGTGGCACTGGCCTTTGCTGTCATTTGCCCATATTTTGGAGTTGAATAGCCCTGAAATTAAATTGGCAGCAGTTTTCCTGTCATTTGTGTTGGCGATTGCCACCTATTTCTGGGTAGAGAAACCGGTTCGCTTTGGCGCGTACGGCAAAGAAAAATCCTTTGCCTTGCTGGGTAGCATGCTGTTGGTTGGTGTTGGTGCAGGCTATATTTATGCGCAGAATGGATTGGCCCGAATTGACGGTGGTGCGGTGGACCGGCCTGAGTTCTACAGGTATTTCTCTAATATTCCCAATGGCCGATTGGTGGAGGTGTTTGAGAAGAACTTCCGCCATGACTGCAATTTCTCTGATATTCAAAAAGAAATTTCGGGCGATAAAAACAGAACTCCCAAAGATGAAATCCCCAGCAGCTGCTACGCCAGAGACACCGCCAAATATGACAAAGCGGTATTCATATGGGGTGATTCGCATGCGCAAATGCTGAATTTTGGTTTGACCAAGAATCTGCAAAGCAACTGGCAGGTATTGCAAGTGGCTAGCTCGGGTTGCAGACCATTGGTGGATGTAGCCTCCGATTCATCTACCAGCTCTTGCGTCCGGTCCAACTGGTTTGCTCTGAAGGCGATTGCACAGGCCCGTCCTGATGTGGTCGTCGTGGCGCAACGTGCAGGGCATTCCGAAGTTGCGGCGCAGCAAATCAAGGCAAAACTGACGCAGCTCGGCGTCGCCAAGGTGGTTTTTACCGGGCCGACACCGGAGTGGGATTCCGATTTGCCCAAAATCATTGTTCGAAAGCTATGGAACGATACGGCGCACAGGAGCTTGGAAGGAATCGATGCAACGATTCTTGAAAAAGATAGGCTGTTGAAAAAATCGTTCAACGACACGCGGCTGCTGTATGTGAGCTTGGTCGATGTTTTTTGCAGTGTTGAAGGCTGCATGACATTTATCGGCGACGACCGAAAAAATGGCATTACAACCTGGGATTACGGCCACCTCACACCGGTCGCCTCCGACTATCTTTCTCGGTCGGTGCTGGCGCGTGCGGTGGCTGGCAATTGAGCCAGCGCAATGGCTCGGCTGGCCGCTTCCTCGGCGCGCTTGGTTTTCACGGTCTGCAGCGGGGCATTCGGCTGCCCAGATGTTTGACGCTGTCTCCGATTCTTCGGTCCCTTGCCATGCATGGTTGCATGGCCTAATACGGCCTTCTTGCGTGCGCGTTGTTCTGCAAGCTATGTATTCCACACCATGTCCACTCGTAAATCCTTAGTTTTCTCGTTTCTGGACCGCTATGCGAGTTTGGCGATGTCCATCGTTTCGTCCATGGTGATTGCCCGTTTGCTCACACCTGCGGAGATCGGGGTGTTTTCCGTCACCATGGTGCTGTTGATGTTCGTGGCTTCGGTGCGGGATATGGGCGCCGGCTCCTACCTGGTGCAGGAAAGAGAATTGACGACCGAGCGCATCCGGGCGGTGTGGGCAGTGCAGCTGGGCTTGGGTGTGGGCCTGGCGTTGTTGGTATTGCTGGCCAGTTATCCGGTTTCGTTGTTTTACAAAGAACCCCGCATGCGCGACATCATGCTGGTGATCGCCTTGAACTATGCGGTCAATCCGTTTGGCTCTTTGACCTACGCCTGGTTAATGCGCGAGATGCGTTTTGACAGTGTTGCGCTGATGCGTTTTGCTTCTGCACTGAGCGGTGCATTGGTGTCCACCTTCATGGCCTGGAAGAACTTCGGCCCCATCAGCCTGGCCTTTGGGTCGTTGACGTCCACAGTGGTGAATGCGCTGATGGCCACGTATTTTCGGCCGAAGTCCTTCCCTTGGCTGCCCGGGGTGGCGGAAATCCGGCGTGTGCTGGCGTTCGGCTCGCGCTTGTCCGTCAGCTCCATCGTCGGCGTGGCGGCTGGCGGTGCGCCCGAGCTGCTGCTGGGCAAATTGCAGAGCCTGGCGTCGGCGGGCTTGTATTCGCGTGCGAATGGCCTGGTGCAGATGTTTACCCGCCTGGTCACGGATGCTGTGGGCTCGGTATGTTTGCCCTGGTTTTCCAAGCAGTCGCGCGAGCAGGGCGATTTTGTGGAGCCCTTTGTGAAAGCCACGGCCTATGTGTCGGCGGTGGGCTGGTTTTTTTGCAGCATGGTGGTGTGCATGGCCCACCCCATCATTCACGTGCTCTACGGCACGCAGTGGGATGAATCCGTGATCCTGGCCCGGCTGCTGGCGGTGGGCACAGCGCTGAGCGTGCCCACCTCTTTGTGCGGCGTCGCCTTGCTGTCGTCGGGGGCAGTGAGCACGATTGCCCGCTTGACCATCGTCAACGCGCTGATGACCATATGCCTGGTGGCCGTGGGCGCACTGCAGGGGCTGGTGGCGGTGAGTTGCGCGTCGATTCTGGGCTCTGGTGTCTACGCCGCGTACAGCATGCGCCTGACGTCCAAGCACATCGGCCTGGACCTGTCGATGCTGTGGCCTGTCCTGGCGCGGAGTGGGCGCGTTACGCTGTTCGCGGCCATTGGGCCTGTGTTGGCCCTGGTGTTGTTTGGCCCCACCCCCGAGCATTCTTTGTTGGCCGTTGTGTTTGCTGGCCTGCTGGGTCTGGCGGGTTTTGTGACGGGCGTGTTCTTTTTCAAGCACCCGCTGCAAGAAGAGCTGCAGTCGGTTTGGGCCAAGATTCGCCGTCGTTGATAGGGCTGAATTTCTAGACCTGTCCGGCCCCGCCACAGGCCAGCCACAGCACCTCATACGCTGCCAGCGTCACGCCGCCCTGCAGGGCCAGGGTTTTGCCGCTCAGCACATCCACCGCCGTATCCGGCTGGGCCGAGAACACCCGCGCCGGGCAGTGCTGTGCTTGTTCGCTGAAGTTGGCCAGCACCAGCACATGCGTCCCCGGCGCGCCGCGCATATAGCCCAGCACACTGGGGTTACCGGCGCGAAAGCCGGTGAGTTGGCCACCGGCGAATACCTCCAAAGACTGGCGCACTTCCACCATGCGGCGCAGGCCCTGGTAGATCTGGCCGGGCACACTGTTCTTGGTGGTCCGCTGCGCGTAGAGGCTTGCGACGCGGGCCGGGCGGTGCACCCAGCGGCTGTCGCCGACCTTGGCCGGGTCGCTCAGATAGCTGGGGTCGTTCGGCGTGCCCACCTCATCGCCCAGGTAGATCAGCGGTATGCCGCCGGTACTCAGGGCCACGCTGTGCAGCAGCAGGATGCGCGCCGGCGCCAGCGGATCGCCTTGCTCGATGCCAGCCAGTGAGGCGCAGGTGCCGCTGATGCGGCAGTCGCCGGTGGCCGGGTTGTCCTGGAACGGCACGCCGCGGGCGAAGCTACCCTCGAAGCGGTTTACGTAAAAGCGGTTCAGAAACTGCCGGTGTGCAAAGCCGTGGATGCCGAGCTGGATCGCGTCCTCGTCGGCGAATGTCCAGCCTATGTCGTCGTGGCTGCGCACATAGTTGACCCAGCTGGTGTCCGGGTCCAGGTTGTGGCGCTGCTCCAGCGCCTGCTGCAACAGGTTCACCTCGCGCGTGGCCAGGCTGTTCCACAGCAAGGCCATCTGCAGCGGGTTGTAGGACAGCTGGCATTCCTGCGGTGAGATGTACTTGACCACATCGTCCGGGTGCACGATGGCCTCGCTCTTGAACAGCATGCTGGGCGCGGCAATCCGCACCAGCGCGCTGAAGGCGCGGATCACCGTGTGCGCCTCGGGCAGGTTTTCGCACACCGTGCCCAGGCGCTTCCACACAAAAGCCACCGCGTCCATGCGCAGGATCTCGGTGCCCAGGTTGGCGATGGCCAGCATCTCGCCGGCCATGGCGGTGAACACGGCCGGGTTGCTGTAGTTCAGGTCCCACTGGAAGCTGTTGAAGGTGGTCCAGACCCAGCGGCCGTCGGCCAGCTGCGAGAACGCGCCCGGGTGCTGGTCGGGGAAGATCTCGCGCACAGTTTGGTCGTAGGCGTCGGGCAGCGTGCGGTCGGGGAACAGGTAGTAGAAGTCGGCGTACTTGGGGTCGCCGGCCACGCAGGCGCGGGCCCAGTCGTGCTCATCTGAGGTGTGGTTGAAGATGAAGTCCAGCACCAGGCTGATGCCCTCGGCGCGCAGTGCGGCGGCCAGGGTCTGCAGGTCGGCCATAGTGCCCAGGGCCGGGTTCACCTCGCGGTAGCTGCTGACCGCGTAGCCGCCGTCGCTGTTGCCGTCCGGGCATTTGAACAGCGGCATCAGGTGCAGATAGGTCAGCCCCAGTTCCTTGAAGTAGGGGATCTGCTTCAGTAGGCCCTTCAGATTGCCCGCATACAGGTCCACGTAGCAGACGCCGCCCAGCATCTTCTGCGACTGGAACCAGCGCGGGTTTTGCTCGCGCTGAACGTCCAGCGCCTGCAGGTCGGCCGGGCGCTCCAGCCAGGCGTCGAAGCCCACGGCCAGCAGCTCGACCAGGAAGTCCAGAAAGTCGGGCCGCGCACCGTACAGCGGGGCCAGCTCCTGCAGCAGGGTGGGGAAGTGGGTGTCCAGCCGGCTGGCAAAGGTCTTCCAGGACTTGCGTGCAGCCTTGGCTTCCGGGCGTGCGGCCAGCTGGGCCGTGACGTGTTGCTGGGCGAGCTGGGTTTGGTGGGCGAGGGACAGCATGGGCGGCGTATTCCGGTGGTCAGAATCAGGTTTTCAAAGCGCTTTGAATGTAGCAAAGATTGAAACCTGCTTGTGCCTACAAGCACACAGGGGAAACACCGAGGCGGCCCGCCCCAGGAATACACAGGCAGGTCTCAGAATTCCTTCCAAGAGCTGCCTGTGCACGCGCCCATCAGTCGATGGCCAGACGCTGCGAGCTGGTGGCCGCTTTCTTGGGCAGGGTCAGGGTCAGCATGCCGTTGTCGTACTTGGCTTTGGCCTGGCCCGGGTCTACCTCTTGCGGCAGCTGGAAGCTGCGCGCCACCGCGCCGTAGTAGCGTTCGCTGCGCAGCAGTTTTTCGCCGTGGGCTTCACGGTCTTCCTGCTTTACCTCGGCGCGCAGCGTGACCGTGCTGCCTTCCAGGGACACCTGGATGTCCTCCTTGCGCACGCCGGGCACTTCGGCGTTGACGGTATAGGCGCCGTCGGTCTCGTGCACGTCCAACTTGATCTGGGCGGGCGAGGGCAACGGGTCGCCATGCAGGGGGCGGACGTACAAACTGGGCACCACGTCGCGAAAGAATTCATCGAACAAGCTGCCGCGGTTAACCAATGCATTCATGGGATTGCTCCTTTCTTACTGGTGGTGGCGACACCCCTGTGGTGGCGCCATACTTCTCAAATATTGGCCGTTGGCGTAGTTTCAAGAGCTGTTTGCACAATCGCAGATGTGACTTTTCGTTGGACCAAGCGCTATAAAGAAAACAGGCCGCTGGCGCACATGTTGCGTGCGTCTGCAGCTAGCAATTCAATAGCGCTACACTGCGCCACCATGTCCTTGCCCCTTTCGCCGCGCAGCCATGTTACCGAGTACACCCAGCGCATGAACCGGGTGCTGGACCACATCGACCGGCACCTCGATACCCCGCTGGACCTGGCGGGCCTGGCCGACATTGCGCACTTCTCCGCCTTCCATTTCCACCGCGTGTTTGCCGCCTGGATGGGCGAGACCCTGGGCGACTACCTGCGCCGGCGCCGACTGGAGGTGGGTGCGCTGCAACTGGCCCGCCTGCCGCAGGCGCCGGTGCTGCAGATTGCGCTGGCCGTGGGCTTTGGCTCGGGCGAGGCCTTTGCGCGGGCCTTCAAGCTGCGCTTTGGCTGCACGCCCAGCGCCTGGCGCGCGGCCACACCGCAACGCTGGGCGGACGAGTTGGCCCATGTGCGCCGCCAGCAAGACCGCAATCTGGATCAGGCCCAGCGCAAGCCGGATCAGGCGGCCCACCGTGTTTCTGGGAACCATCAAGGTCTCAACAACCTGGAGCCTCTCATGGACGTCAGCATCGCCACCCTGCCCCCTACCCGTATTGCCTATATGCGCCACATCGGCCCTTACGGCGCCACCATCAGCCGCTTCTGGGCCGAGCAGTTCATGCCCTGGCGCAGCGCCCAGGGGCTGGATGGCGCGGCCTGCTACGGCATAGGCCGCGACGACCCCCATGTCACCCCGCCGGCCCAGTGCCGTTACGACGCGTGCGTGCAGGTGCCCGACGACTTTGTAGGCCGCAGCCCGGTCAGCGTGGCGGAACTGCCCGGTGGGTGCTACGCGTTGGGCGAGTTCCGTGGCACAGGCGTACAGATCGGCCTGGCCTGGAGCGAGATGCTGCGCGACTGGCTACCCGCCAGCGGCATGCAGGCCGACGCGCGGCCGTTCTTCGAGTACTACCCTGTCGGCAGCTATCACGACCCCGCGACGGGCGTGTTCTCCTGCCAGATCTGCCTGCCCGTGCGGGCCTTGTAGGCTTTAAAGAAAATAAGGCTCTAGCGCAGGTAGGATCTGCGCAGACAGCTATCACAAGCATAGCAATTCCGCATCATACTTTGCTGCCCACGGCCCTATACTGGGCCGCATGTTTTCACTGCCCCGCACCGCCACCGCTCCCTTTTGTCCGTCGGAAGTCAAAGGCTCGGTGGGCGACGCCATGGGGTTGCCCCTGCACAAAAAGCTGCTGCGTTACGCCGGGCCCGGGCTGCTGGTGTCGGTGGGCTATATGGACCCCGGCAACTGGGCCACGGACATCGAATCCGGCTCGCGCTTTGGCTACGGCCTGCTGTTCGTGGTGCTGCTGGCCAGCCTGGCGGCCATGCTGCTGCAAACCCTGTGCGTGCGCCTGGGGCTGGTGGCGCAAAAAGACCTGGCGCGCCTGTGCCGCGAGCAGTATTCGCCCGCGGTGAACCGCTTCCTGTGGCTGGGTGCCGAGCTGGCCATTGTGGCCTGCGACCTGGCCGAAGTGCTGGGCAGCGCGCTGGCCTTGCATCTGCTGTTCGGCGTGTCGGTGCCGGTGGGCATTGGCATCACCGCGTTGGACACCGTGCTGGTGCTGGGCTTGCAGGGCGCGGGCTTCAGGCGCGTGGAGGCCATTGTGCTGGGCCTGGTGCTGACCATTGCCGGCTGCTTCATGGTCGAGTTGGCGATGGCGCAGCCCAACTGGCTGGGCGTGGCCATCGGTTTTGTGCCCAGCCTGGAGCGGCTGCAGCAACCAGGCGCGCTGTACCTGGCGATTGGCATCGTCGGCGCCACGGTGATGCCGCACAACCTGTACCTGCACACCAGCATCGTGCAGACGCGCCGGGTCCATGCCTCCGAGGCGGGCCTGCGCGAGGCGCTGCGCTTCACCACGCTGGACACTCTGGTGTCCCTGTCATTGGCCTTGCTGGTCAACGCCGCCATCATGGTGCTGGCGGCCAGCGCCTTCAACAGCAACGGCCACCGCAGCGTGACCGACATTGCCGATGCCTACCACCTGATCGAACCCGTGGTGGGCAGCGCCCTGGCCGCCAGCCTGTTTGCGATCGCCTTGCTGGCCTCGGGCCAAAGCTCCACTTTCACCGGCACCATCGCTGGCCAGATCGTGATGGAGGGCTTTCTAGACCTGAAGATACCGTGCTGGCAGCGCCGCCTGTTGACGCGGGTGCTGGCCCTGGTGCCGGCCTTCATCGGCGTCTGGTGGCTGGGCGAGGACGCCATCGGCAAGATGCTGGTGCTCAGCCAGGTGGTGCTGAGCTTTCAGCTGCCCTTTGCCATGTGGCCGCTGATCCGCTTCACCAGCAGCCGCGCGCTGATGGGTCGCCACGCCAATGGGCCCATGCTGAAGCTGCTGGCCTGGGCCCTGTTTGCCATCATCAGCGCGGCCAATGTGTGGCTGGTGGTGCAGGTGCTGGCCTAAAAAAAACCCGCACATAGCGGGCCCCGGCTTTTGCCCGCAACGCCTGTGCGTGCAGGGGGCTGTTATGCCAAGCCGAATTGCTTGTGCAGCACCTTGTCGAACAGCGAGCGTGGCAGAAAACGCCGGGCAAATGCACCCTGCCGAGCAGACCTGCCGGAGGGGTAGCGCAGGTGCGGAGTTTGATCGCGCGCCGCGAGGACGATGGTGTCGGCGACGCTTTCAGCGGTATCTGCTACGGCCATGGCGCGCTCAAACGCGACAAGATACTTTGCGCGGCTTGCGTTGTAGGCGGCGAGCGGCGTATCGGAGAGGACCGTGCTGGCTTCAAAGGATGTCCGGGTGGCTCCGGGTTCTATGACTGCGACACGCACGCCAAACTCGCGTACCTCATGGTCCAGCGCCTCGGAATAGCCCTCAAGCGCATGTTTGGTCGCCGAGTAATGGGCGCTGTACGGTGCAGGAATAAAGCCCAGCCCGGAGCCCACATTGAGGATGCGCCCGCGTCCCTGTCCACGCATGATGGGCAGGACCGCATTGGTCACCCGAACGACACCGAGGTAGTTGGTTTCGAACAGAGCGCGGACTTGCGCGATCGAGCACTCTTCGGCAGCGCCCGTGATCCCGGAACCGGCATTGTTGACCAGCACATCAATCTGCCCTTCCAGCTCTTGCAACTCGCTGACGGCCGCTGCGACGGATGCGTCGTCGGTGACGTCAAGCGCCAGCATCGGAAAAGGCCGCTGGCCCGATTGAGCTCCGCGCCGGCTGGTGCCGTAGACCGTGTAGCCTGCTGCCAACAGCTTGATGGCCGTGGCTTCACCGATGCCTGATGAGGCGCCCGTCACGAGCGCCACAGTTTTATTTTTTTTCATAAGAGTCCGGTTGTAAGTAGTAAATATTCCATCAAGGCTACGTATTGCTTATCGCCTCAGGACGCTTGCGGCAGGTAGCTGGGCCTGGCTGCCGTCATCCCCTGCTTGACCTGCTGGGTGAGTTCGTCGGCCAGTACTTCGTCGAGGCCCGATTCGAGTCCGTCCAGCGCACGCTGAACGATTGCCTCCGGGCTGGACTTCGGCACATCGAACCCGCGCGTGAGGTCGGTATCAACGTAGGCCATGTGCAGGCCCAGCACCTGGGTTTTCTGCACCGCCAGTTCGTTGCGCAGTGCGTTGGTGAGTGACCAGGCTGCAGACTTGCTGGCCGCATAGGCAGCCAAGTCGCCGCCGTTCACCCACGAGGCAACGGACAAGACGTTGAGCAAGGCACCGCCGCCATTGGCCTTGAGGATGGGCGCGAAGGCCTTGCTCATGCGCAAGACGGCGAAGAAGTTGGTCTCGAAGATGCGCCGTGCGACGTCTTCGCTATCGGCGTCGAGAAAACCTCCGGGCTGGGCAATACCTGCGTTGTTGATCACCAGCGTGACGTCCGATGCCAGCGCTGCGGCGGCGGCCACATCTTTCAAATTATTGACGTCGAGCCGCAGGGCTTGAACACCGGGCTGGGTCACGGTGGAGGGGTCACGCGCGGCCGCATAGACCTTGCGGGCGCCTCGGGCCAGCAGTTCACGTGCAAATGCCAGGCCGATGCCGCGATTGGCACCTGTAACGAGGACAACAGAATTCTCGATCTTCATAGCAAGCTCCAAAAATGAGGGAAATCAGACAGACGTGACCTTGACGACGACCTTGCCTTTGGCGCGGCCTGCTGCGACGTAGGCCAGGGCCTCGTTGGTTTGTGCGAACGGGAACACCTTGTCGACCACGGGGCGGATGACGCCCGCGTCGATGAGCTGGCTAATCTGCCGCAGTTGGCTGCCGTTCGCCTTCATGAAGAGGAACGAATAACCCACGCCCCGGCTCTTGGCCCTGCGGCGTATGCCTGCGCTCAGCATGCGCATGACCAGCCGTACGAAACCGGGGGCGCCGATCTCCTGGCCGAATGCCGGGTCCGGTGGCCCGGAGATGGAGATGAGCTTGCCGCCGGCCTTGAGCACGCGCAGGGACTTTTCCAGCGTCTTACCGTCCTGGCTGTTCAGCACCACGTCGTAGTCTTTCAAGACATCTTCGAAATCCTGTGTTTTGTAGTCCACGACCACGTCTGCGCCCAGGCTCTTCACCAGTGCGATGTTGCCTGCGCTGGTTGTCGTGGCGACGGTGGCGCCCAGGTGCTTCGCCAACTGGATGGCAAACGTGCCGACCCCGCCGGAGCCGGCCTGGATGAAAACCTTCTGCCCCTTCTTCAGCTGGGCCTTTTCGACCAGAGCCTGCCATACCGTCAATGCCACCAGGGGAATAGAGGCGGCTTCCTCCATGGTGAGGTTCTTGGGTTTGAGCGCCAGAGACGCTTCCTTGACCGGGACAAATTCGGCGAATGTGCCTATCCGGAAATCATCCGGCCGCGCATAGACCTCGTCGCCCGGCGTGAACTGCCGCACGCGCGGGCCGACCTTGACAACCACCCCGGCCACATCGTGGCCCAGGATCAGGGGCAGCTTATAGGGGAGGATGAGCTTGAACTCTCCGTCGCGGATCTTCGAGTCGATCAGGTTCACGCCGGCGGCATGTACCTGCACCAGGACCTCGTCGTCGCGCAGCGTTGGCTCGGGCATGTCTGCGGCCCGCAATGTGCGCTGTTTGCCGTATCTCTCAAGAATGAATGCTTTCATGGTTTCCTTATTGCTGGTGAATCCAGCGGGGTAAACGGTCCTGTCAGCCTGCGCTGCAAGGTGTGTTCTTTGTTCGGTGGTGGGTGGTGAATTACCTGGTACGGGCGGCATACAGAAGCGCTACAGCGAGTACGGTGTCGATGGCGACCGCCGCCAGGATGTCGGGCCGCGCATGGTTGTTGACAAGCTCAGCGGCCCCCAGCGCCGCAAGCAGCAGGCAGGTGACGAATGCACCCCTCAGCATGGCCGTGCGGGCTGGCGACGGCGCGGCATTACGTGCCAGCAGGAACATGACACCCAAGCCCGCATACATAGCCGCCGACCTGCGTCCCACCAGATTTGCCTGGTTGGCAAGATCAACGCCCCAGCTAGATGGCAGCACGTCCGGCGCGAGTATCCAGGTCAGTGCCAGGGTGAGGAATATGGCTGCGGACACCATCGCTACGCCGCGAAAACTGGTTTTCATGCTGTGTATCCTTCCGTATGTAATTTGCGTATGATGATCGTCATATTTTTAGGCGTGCGAAAAGCCAGCGTGTTCCAGCGGCTTCAGGCAGGGAGCAGGTGTTTCAATGCGGCCGCGCACAGGCTGTCGGATAGCGCGGGTTCGTCCACCGCACGGGCCAACAGCAGGGTGCCAACCATGGTGGCGATGGTCACCAGCGCACGCTCGTGCGCAGCGGGCTGTCCCCAGTCGGGCGACTGGCGGGCGGCCAGATCGACCATGGCCTTGACGTGCCGGGTAGTCACCCGGCGGACTTCGGGGGCCTGGCGTGGCGTCTCCGAGCCCAGTGCGGCCAGCGGGCAGCCCAGCTCGATTTGCTGTAGGTGCTCTGGGGACAGATAGGCGTGCAGCATGGATGCCAAGGCCTGTTCGGGCGGTACATTGGCGACAACGCCGGTCGCCACGGCGGCGGACTCTGCGCAAGCCCGATCCGCGGCCTCGGCCAGCATGGCCTCGCGCGACGCGAAATGGGCGTAGAAGGCACCATGGGTCAGGCCGGCCTCCTTCATGATGTCGGCGACACCGGTGCCGTCATAGCCGCTACGGCGGATGGCCCGCGCGGCGGCGGACACGATGCGCTCGTGAGAGGCTTCCTTGGCCGCTGACCTGACGTTGTGTTTCGAATTTCGCATGACGTTAATCATACAAGATTAAAAAACACGTGGTGTGATGTATTTGGCAAATACGATCGTTCGTATGGCGAAAGACCGACGGATCGGTGGGAGGCCGGGCGCGGATATTGCGCCACGGGCTATTTTTTTCCCGGCATGTGGCCTGCAGCAGAATCGACATACGCTATTCATTGCTTTGCACAACGGAGTTGCCCATGCCGCGCCTTCTTGCCGTTTCCATCCGCTCCCTATCCTTCGCCAGGTTTGCTTGCCGGCACAACCTGGTGCCTGTGGCCAGCCATGCCTGCAAGTTCGGTCACGACAGGAACCGCGGCATGGCTTTGGCGTGGGGGCTGTTGGCGGCACTGCTGCACGGCCCGGTGCAGGCCGACTCCGCCTGCTGGCCCGAGCGCGAGCTGCTAGGCCAGCGCGCCGAAGCGCTGGTCTGGGGCAGCTCCGAGGCTGGCCAGCAGCCGGTGCAGCTCTACACCGCCCAGGGTGCCCCGCTGGCGCGGCAAGGTTGCCAGGCCCTGGCCTATTTGCGCGGCGACTGCACTGGGGAATATGCGTTCTTGCCCCTGGCCTGGAGCACCCAGGTGGCGGGGCTGGCCCAAGCGCAACTGGCCAACGGCCAAGCTGTGTGGCTGAAGCCGCAGGCGCTGGGCCGGGTGCAGGCCCTGTTGCCCATGGGCCGCTCCGGTTTGGCGCAGCCTGCAGATGCGCGCATCGCCGTGGTACCCAGGTACGCGGCCGCCACAGCGTCCATACCGGCGCCAGCCCGACAGGCACTGCAGGCCTTCATCGCCGCCCAACATTTGCCCGAGGCGCCCACGCTGGAGCAGGTGTTGCAGCAGCGTGCCGACGGGCCATTGCCACCGTTTTTCCGGCAGCTCACCGTGCAATCCTTGCGCCGCAATACCGAAGGCACCTGGGCACGGGTGCAGGAGCGGCTGGTGTATTCCCCCGACGATGGCCTCACGCGCGTCCTGGGGCCGGTAGTTCGCAGCGGCTACCTGCTGTACCGTGACGGCCAAGGCCTGGTGCGTGCCGTGGTGGAGGATGCCTGGTGCGATTAAGCGCCATGCAGTTTGGTCTTATCCCGCCAGCAGCGAGGCGAAGCGGTCCAGGTCCACGTTGCCGCCGCTGATGATGATGCCCACGCGCTGGCCCTGCAGCTGGGTCTTCAGTTTGCGTGCGGCGGCAAAGCCCAGGCAGCCGGTGGGTTCGACCACCAGCTTCATGCGCTCGGCGAAGAAGCGCATGCTGGCCACCAGCTCGGCATCGCTGACGGTGTGGATGTCGTCCACATCGCGGCGGATCAGCGGGAAGGTGTAGTTGCCCAGGTGTTGCGTCTGTGCGCCGTCGGCAATGGTTTTAGGCGTGTCTATGTGCACGATGCTGCCACTGCGAAACGACTGCTGGCCGTCGTTGCCGGCTTCGGGCTCCACGCCATAGACCTTGCATTGCGGCGCCAGTGCACGCGCCGTCAGGGCCGAGCCCGACAGCAGGCCGCCGCCGCCCAGGCAGACAAATAGCGCGTCCAGCGGGCCGGTCTCTTCGAACAATTCCAGCGCCGCCGTGCCTTGGCCGGCAATCACGTCTGGGTGGTCGTAGGGCGGTATCAGGGTCAGGCCGTGCTGCTCGGCAAGCTGGCGGCCGATCTGTTCGCGGTCTTCGGTGTAGCGGTCATACAGCACCACCTTGCCGCCGTAGCCCTTGGTGGCGGCCACCTTGGCGGCGGGTGCGTCCTGCGGCATCACGATGGTGGCCGGCATGCCCAGCAGCTGGGCGGACAAGGCAATCGCCTGCGCGTGGTTGCCGGACGAGAACGCCACCACGCCGGCGCGGCGCTGTTGCGCGTCGAACTTCGACAGCGCATTGAAGGCGCCACGGAACTTGAAGGCGCCCATGCGCTGCAGGTTCTCGCATTTGAAAAACAGTTGTGCGCCCAGCTCGGCATCGGCCGTGCGCGAGCGCAGCACGGGTGTGCGGTGGGCATGGCCGGCCAGGCGCTGGGCGGCGGCGGAGACATCGACAAAGGTAGGAAGGTTTTGCATGGTGTGTGAGGCAGGTGAAGGCTTACCAGGGCCAGTGGATGCGTGTGCCGGCCTGTGTGGCCGTGGCGCGCTGCTGCAGCATTTGGGCTACGGTCAGGTCCTGCAGGGCGATGCCGGTGGAATCGAAGACGGTGATGTCGCCGGGCTGGCGCGTGAATTGCGCCTGGCCGGTCAACAGGTCGCCGATTTCGGTGCAGGGCGTGGAGGGCGCCCACTGCAGTTCGCCCAGGGTGCTGGCCTGGGCCTGGTCGTCCACAAACAGGCGTGCGCGCGGCAGCAGGCCGTCTGGCAGCTCGCGCTTGCCACGGGTGTCGCTGCCTATGCAACTGAAGTGGGTGCCGGGCTGTACCGCTGCCAGGTCGAACAATGCGCCGCCGCCGGTGGTGGCGGTGATGACCACGTCGCTGGCGGCGACGGCCGCATTCACGTCGCGCGCGTGAACCAGGTCGCAGCGCGTGCGGTAGCGGGCTTCGAACGCGGCATTGCGCTCGCCGTTCGAGGTGGCGTAGCGCACCTGTTTTATTTTGGGCAGGAGCAGCAGCGCGTAGTCCAGCTGGATGCGGCCCTGCACGCCGGTGCCGAACAGGCACAGGCTCTGGCTGTCGGGCCGGGCCAGCAGCTGCAGACCCATGCCACCGGCTGCACCGGTGCGCAGGGTGGTCACGGCGTTGCCGTCTACCAGGCACAGCGGGCGGCCGGTGGCGGGGTCGATCAGCAGAATGGTCGCCTGGTGCTGCTCGCTGGCCAGCGCACGGTTGCCGGGCCAGAAGCCGGCGGCCTTGAAGCCCAGCACGTTCTGCGCGGCGATGTCGCCGGACTTGATGCCGAACACGCCGCCGGTGTGCAGGCGCTCGCGCACCAGGGGGAACACCCGGCCCTCGCGCCGGCTGTGCAGCGCAAAGGCTTGGTGCACCGCGTCCAGCACCGGCGCCAGCTCCAGCAGGGCCTCGACCTGGTGGCTGTCCAGTAGCAGCAATTCGGTGGTTTTGGTGGCGGCCATGGTGGCTACGGCGGGCTTATTTGGCATAGCTGTACACGGTGGCACGCGACACGCCCAGGTGCAGTGCCACGGTTTCCATGGCGCGGCGGATGTCCATGTAGCCGGCGTCTTTCAGCTCGCGTAGCAGCGAGCGGCGCTCTTCGGCTTTCAGCGCGCGCGGCGTGGTGGACAGGCGGGCGGCGAACGCGTCGATACGGCTGCGGATGGCGTCGGCGCCGGCCGGGTCCAGCGACTCCTTGGGCGCCTTGGTGGCGTCCACGCTGCCGAACTGGCCCAGCACATGCTGCACGCTGCGGATCTGCGTCAGGTCCACATTCATGCACAGCGCGGCGATGTATTGGCCGCTGCTGTCCTTGATGCCGATGGAGGTGCTCTTGGCCTGGCGGCCGTCGGCAAACTGGTTGGCGTAGTTGCTGATGACTTGCGGGTAGCCGGGGTCGGCAATGCGGGCCAGGCCCAGCTCGGTGGTCGGGTCGCCCACCTGGCGGCCGGACAGGTTGTTGTGGATCGCCAGGATGGAGTGGCTGGGCGTACGCAGGTCGTGCAGCACCACCTCGCAAAACGGCGCAAAGGTGGCGGCCAAGCCCTGGGCCACCTGCTGCATCTGGGCCAGCAGGTGCTGCTGCTCGGGCGTGGATTTTGTCATTTGGATAGTTTATCCAGAATTAGACAAATTGCAAAGATCCTGGGCTTTGAAGCCCTTTAGGCTGCCAGCGCAGGTTTTATCTGCGCTGGCAGCTATCTAATGCATAGCATTTGTTCGAATGGGCGGTGCGGGCCTCACGGCCTGGCTTCGCCTTCTTCCAGCTTTTTCTTCTCTTTTTCCTTGGCGGCGCGGGCTTTTTCATCCACGCCGTGCTTTTGGCCCTCGGCGCGGCGGGCGGCTTCCTGGGCCGCTCTTTCCTGCTGCGCTTTCTGCATTTGCTGCTGTTGCATCTGCATCTGATGCTTTTGTTGCTGCTCCATCTGCATCTGGCGCTGCTCTGCTTGCTGTTGCTGCTGGGCGCGCGCCTTTTCCTGCGCGGCCTCGGCCTGCGGGGGCGGAGGAGGAGGCGGCGGTGCCACGGGCTTCATGGCTTCTGCCGGTCTGGGCATTTCCATGGGGCGCCGCTCGGCTTCATTGGGTCGTGCCGCGCTGGCCGGGGGCTGGGCGGCTGGCATGGGCAGGAAGTGTTGCGGCGGCGTGGCTTCGACGTTCGGCAGGTTGGTGGCGGCACGGGCCGGCGCCGGCTGGCCGGGCGGGTGTTCTGCCGCGGCGGCTGGTGGCGGGGGCTTGGCGGCGGGTGGCGGCGCCGGCATGCGGACCACGGGGGCCTGGGCGGCGGCCAGGTGGGCCAGGGCCGGCACGTGGGATTCGAAGGCCTGGCCGTTGGCGGTAGCGCCGGGCGGGGCCACGATGGTCACGTTCGTGATGTTGGTGACATTGGTGATGCGCTGCGCGTTATTTACCGTGTTGTTGTTGACGGTGTTGGTGGTGTTGTTGCTGTTCACCTGGCTCTGGATGTGCATGCCCACATGCGTCACGGGCGGAGCGCCCACCACCACGGCCGGCGGCGTGCCTATGGGTGCCGGGATGATCAGGCCCAGGCGCGAGCCGGGGGGCGCGGGCACGAACACGCCGGACGGCCCCTGCGGCCGCGGTCCGCCGATGTTGATGGCCACATTCAGGCTTAGCGTGGGCGGCGGCGGTACAAACACCGCGCCGGGCGGCGCCCAGTGGCCGGTGATGAAGACCACCACGCCGTCGCGGTTCTCGTAATAGGGGTGGACCCAGTGGTATTCCGGCTGCGGCGGCGGTGCCCAGCGCCCGGTGGCCCAGACCCAGCGGTCCTGCCAGGCCCAGTAGCCGCCGATCCAGACCGCGCCGGCAAACGGCATGGGCGGTGGCGGCTCGACCAGCATCGGCGGCGGTGCCGAGGCAATCACCACGGGCGCGGGCTGGTACAGGGGCGGCTCCACATAGACGCTGACCACCGGCGCGGCAGGGGCGGGGGCTGGCGCTGGCGCATAGGCCACGGGTGGCGGTGGGGGGCTGACGTAGACCCGTTGGGGCGGGGCTTGCACCACGCAGCCAGCCACCGCGAGGGTGGCCAGGGCGAGTACGGTGGGGCGGAGCAGGTGGGGTCGTTGCATCGGTGGTGGTCAGAAGTGGACTTGCTCTTCCAACGTGCCGCAGCGCCGCCACGCCGACCGCTTTGCGCTTTGTTCACCAGGACTTTACCTCTGTGAGTTTGTGTGAGAACGTATAAGAAATAGGCCTCTGGCGCAGGATTTACCTGCGCCAGTAGCTATCAAAATAAGAGTACTTCACGCGCCCGCTGTACGCCACCAGTGGGTGGATGGCGCGGGCGCCTGCAGGTCCAGCCGCTCGCCCATGCGCGGGGCGACTACGGGCACCTGGGCGGTGGCGGCCAGGGCTGTGATGCGCTCGAAGGGCTCGGTCCAGACATGCAGCGCCAGGTCGAAAGTGCCGTTGTGGATGGGCATCAGGTGTCGGCCTTGCACGTCGATGTGGGCCTGCAGGCTTTCCTCGGGCTGCATGTGCACGTCGGGCCAGTCTTTGCCGTAGGCGCCGGTTTCGATCATGGTCAGGTCAAACGGGCCAAAGCGCTCGCCGATCTTCTTGAAGCCGTCAAAGTAGCCGGTGTCGCCGCTGAAGAACACGCGGGTATCGGCCGTCATCAGCACCCAGGAAGCCCACAGCGTGCTGCTGCCGTCCGACAGACCTCGACCCGAGTAATGCTGGGCCGGCGTGGCTACCAGGCGCATGCCGCCCACTTTTGTGCCCTGCCACCAGTCGAGCTGCTGCACCTTGGCCGCCGACACACCCCAGGCGATCAGCCGGTCGCCCACGCCCAGCGGCGTGATGAAGTGCGCCACTTTGGGCGCCAGTTGCAGGATGGCCGTGCGGTCCAGGTGGTCGTAGTGGTCGTGCGACAGGATCACGCCGGTGATCGGCGGCAGGTCGGCAATGCCCATGGGCGGCGCGTGGAAGCGCTTGGGGCCGATGAACTGCAGCGGCGAGGCACGCTCGGCAAACACCGGGTCGGTCAGCCAGAACTTGCCGTCCATCTTCAGCAGCATGGTCGAATGGCCGAAGCGCCACAGGCTTTTGTCCGGCGCGGCCAGCAGCTCGGCCTGGGTCAGTGCCTGCACCGGCAGCGGCTGGGCCGGGGAGGCCAGCGCGGGCTTGTCCACCATGAAGCGCCACAGCAGGGTCAGCGCTTTCCAGGTGCCGATGGCGTGGCGTGGCACCGGGTTGCGGAATTTGCCGTTGCTGAATTGCGGCGACGCGGTGTAGGCGGGGGAGGGCTGGGCGGGCGGGCAGAGGGTGTAGGCCATGGCGATCAAGCAGATAAGGGAGATAAGGGCAATACCAATCCAGGAAGAACGGAGCTTCATGGGTCGACGTGAAAAGTACACTGCACAGTGTAGTGCAATTGGCAAAAAAGTAAACTACACAGTGTAAAATTTGTATATGTTGTCTGAACCGTCCTCACCCACCCTGCTCACGCACCGCAAGCGTGAGGCCATCCTGCAGGCCGCCATCAGCGAATTCCGCGCCCATGGCTTTGCCGGCACCAGCATGGACCGCGTGGCCGCCGTGGCCGAGGTGTCTAAGCGCACGGTCTACAACCATTTCCCGAGCAAGGACGAGCTGTTCGCCGCCATCCTCACCCAGCTGTGGCAGCGCGCCCAGGGCCTGCTGGCTGTGGCCTACAACCCGCAGAAGGCGCTGCGCACGCAGCTGCTGGACTGCCTGGAGCAGAAGATGCGCCTGCTCAACGACAGCAGCTTTCTGGACCTGTCGCGGGTCGCCATCGCCGAAATGATGCAGTCGCCCCAGCGCGCCCAGGCCATGGTGGCCCGCCTGGCCGAGAAGGAGGAAGGCCTGGTCACCTGGATACGCGCCGCCCAGCTCGACCAGCGGCTGCGCGCCGACGTAGACCCGCAGTACGCAGCCGACCAGCTGCAAGGCATGGTCAAGTCCTTCGCCTTCTGGCCGCAACTGGCCCTGGGTCAACCTCCGTTGGAAGCTGTGCAGCAGCAGCGCGTGCTGGCGGATTGCGTGGATATGTTTTTGGGGTTCTATGCGAGCGGGGCGTAGCGTTAGACGTCACGGCGCACCTGCATGAGCGCGAAGCCCAAGAGATTGAGACCCAGCCACTGATTGGGATTGTTGACCTTGTCGTCATCCTGGGCCAGACCAATACCCCAAACCCTATCGACCGGACTTGCTTCGACAAGGATGCGATCACTGGTTTGCTGCAGAAATTGCCGAAGTTTGAGGTTTTGCATGAACTTGGCTTGATTGGCTCGAACGACGATGGAGAGCCTGCGCTGAAGCCAAGTGGCTTCATCGAAGCCGCGCACCTGTCGACCCAAGGCTTTGGCGGCACCCGGGTTGCGAGCTTGAAGAACCTGCTATTTGATTACCTGATCGCCGAAGAGTAAAGCCTTCTCAGCCCTTATGGAATGTTCAGCCGTGGGACACCGCTGGAGGTTCTGGGTTAGCGGGCTTCCTCGTGGGGCCAGCGCACGCTGTCCTCCATTTGCAGGATGTAGCCCAAGCCGCGTGTTCTTGGTGCACTAGTCTTGGGTTGGGCATGGCTATAGTGTTTGTAACGAATGCGCTCGCAAACCTATTCCTGTGTGGCGTGCAACACAAGAGGATGGCGGGTTTCATGGAAAAACTACACTTGTTTTCTTGCGCGGCATGCGTGCCGAAAATCCATCTGCCAGCGGCCTGCAGAGCCTTCATTTAAAAGATATATCGTCACGCGTCTGATGTGTCGGTCGGGTTCAAGTTCTATATTGAGTTAAGTCCAATGCGTTACCTTCCACTTCTAGCATTGATGGCGTTCTTCTTACCTCCTGCGACAGCTCAGGTACCTGAAGGCTTTTCGGCTTGGTCGTTCACTGGTGCATGTGACGCTGACTGTCGATCGATAGGTCGGCGACCCAGTTCGATCGATGTATGGTTGGTGCGGCGAGCAGGCCTGCTGTGCGGATGGGCTGCGCAGGACTACGGGCTCGAATCCTGGAACAAATCTCCCTCTGGCAGGTTTGCAGGGCGGTTGCAAGGCAACCACTTTGAAATTCAGTACAGCGACTCGTTTTCTGATCCATCGACTCCCGGCGATGCCCACGTTCAAGTGCGTGATGGGCGCTTGCTTTTCGAGACTATCAACGGTGCACCACATGGTTACTTGGCTCTTAGCGAAGGGCCGCTTCGCCGTGAACTCCGAGCGAAGCCGCCGAAGAAGAGCAAGGATTACAAGGCCTGCCTAGCGTTCAAGGGTGACGTGAATGAATACCTGTCCGTCCTGCCATAGAACTAATGCGTTTACTGAGCGACGTTAGACTGCAGATGAGGTCATTAGTGCTAATCGCAGTTATGTTACTTGTGGCTTCCGCTGCCGGGGCCAATGACGCTCCTTTTTCGGGGATGTGGGAAATTGATCTGCGTACGCCAGCGGAGAAGAGCTCTGGCATAGAGTGCGGATACGCCGGGTTCAAGTTGGCTCAGTCGGGTGACAAGATATCTGGAGATCACTGGATGTTCACAGCGAGCTGTGGGCGCATGAACGAGGGCGGCGAAGGCTCGGTTACGGGCGTGGTACGTGGGGGCGTCGCTATCCTTAGGGTCACGAGCGGTCGCAACGGACAGATCGTTCGTGGGCGTGCGACCCGTGAAGGTGCGAACTTGCGTTGGAAGGTGTTGGAGGAGCTAAAGGTTGGAGAGCCCGAGGGGGACTCGGGCCTAATCCTCAATCAAGGCGTCTTGCGACGGAAGGGCCGCTAGCATGGCGATGGCACCCGCTGTGCATCTTGCGGCTCTGCTGCCACCGGTGGTATCCGAATATCCGAGAGTTGAAAGAATATGGCTCTGGCGCAGGATTCATCTGCACCAGCAGCTATCAAATGCAGAGCATTAACCTGCCCTTACCTTTAGCCACCTACAGCACCCGCTCCAGGCCTTGCAGCAGATCGGCCCGCACGATCTCGGAAAAGCGGCGCAGCTTGGCCGGGTAGAACTGGGCGTAGGGGTATAGCAAATACATGGGCAGCGGGGCCGCATGCCAGTCCGGCAGCAGGTGCAGCAGCCGGCCGGCGCGTACGTCGTCGGCCACCGCCCAGGCAGATGCCACGCAGACGCCCAGGCCCATCAGCGCGGCGTTGCGCATGGCAAACAGGCTGTCGGTGCTGATGCGCGGCTGCAGCGGCAGGCGCAGTTGCTCGCCGCTGCTGTGCTGCAGCGTGATGTCGTTGCGGTAGAAGGTGCGCAGGGCCAGCCAGGGCAGGGCGGCCAGGTCGGACGCGTGGCGCGGCGGTGGTGCGTCGCCCAGCACGGAGGGCGCGGCCACCACGATGCGCGGGATCTCGGCCATCTTCACTGCCACCACGGCCGGGTCTTCCACCGTGCCGACGTGGATCGCGCAGTCGATGCCGTCGGAGATGAAGTTGGGTGTGCCGTCGTGCAGCAGCCACTCCACCGCCACGCGCGGGTACTGGCGCAGGTACTGGGCCAGCGGCGCGATCAGCTGCTGCTGGCCAAACGCATGCGGCGCCATCACCCGCAGTGTGCCCTCGGGCAGGTCGTGGCTGCCGCGCAGGTCGGACTCGAAGGCCTCCCAGCGGCCCAGCAGCTCTTTGGCGCGGTCAAAGCAGCGTGCGCCGTCTTCGGTCAGTTGCATGGCGTGGGTGGAGCGCTGCAGCAGCTTGATGCCCAGCGAACGCTCCAGCGTCTGCAGCCGGCGGCTCACCGTGGGCTGGGTGGCTCCCATTTGCGCGGCGGCGGCAGACAGGCTGCCGGCCTCCACGATGCGCACAAAGGTTTGCATCAATTCAATCCGATCGGGGGCTGTCTTCATACGTAGAGCGTATAACAATTCTGCCCAGTACGGGCGTTCCCAGGTGCGTTGCATTCCGGGACACTTGCGGCATTCTGCAAAAGCAAGGGTTTCCACGATGTCTTCTACCGTTTTAACGCATAACCAACCGGCTGCCATGCCCGGCGCGCTGGTGCTGCTGTTGGCCGCCGGTGCCGGCCTGGCCGCCGCCGCGCTGTACTACAGCCAGCCCATGCTGGGCGTGCTGGGCGGCGAGTTCAACGCCAGCCCCGGTGCCATCGGCCTGGTGCCCACGCTGACCCAGCTGGGCTACGCCCTGGGCCTGCTGCTGCTGGCGCCGCTGGGCGACCGCTTCGACCGCCGCCGCATCATCTTGGGCAAGGCAGCGGTGCTGACCCTGGCCCTGCTGCTGGCCGCCGCCGCGCCCAACATCCAGGTGCTGCTGGTCGCCAGCCTGGTGATCGGCCTGTCGGCCACCCTGGCGCAGGACATCGTGCCCGCCGCCGCCACGCTGGCACCCGAGGCGCACCGCGGCAAAACCGTGGGCACGGTGATGACCGGGCTGTTGCTGGGCATTCTGCTGTCGCGCGTGGTGTCCGGCTTTGTGGCCGAGCACGCGGGCTGGCGCGGCATGTTCGTGGTGGCGGCCAGCAGCGTGGCCCTGCTGGGTGTGGCGGTGTGGCGCAGGTTGCCGCGCTTCAAAGCGACCACGCAGATGTCTTACCTGTCGCTGATGGCCAGCCTGTTCACGCTGCTGCAGCGCTACACGCCGCTGCGCCGGGCCGCCCTGGCCCAGGGCCTGCTGAGTGTGGCCTTTAGCGCCTTCTGGTCCACGCTGGCGGTGATGCTGCATGCCGCGCCCTTCCATCTGGGCAGCGCTGCCGCCGGGGCTTTTGGCCTAGCCGGTGCGGCTGGTGCGCTGGCCGCGCCGCTGGCCGGCCGGGTGGCCGACCGCAAGGGCCCCGAGGTGGTGACGCGTTTGGGTGCGGCCCTGGTGGTGGCGTCCTTCCTGGCCATGGCCGTCGGCGAAATCGGTGGCAGTGGCCCGCTGTGGCTGATTGCCGTGGGGGCGGTGGTGTTCGACCTGGGCGTGCAAGCCAGCTTGATCGCCCACCAGACCATCGTCTACAGCCTGGAGCCCGCTGCCCGCAGCCGCCTGAATGCGGTGCTGATGAGCAGCATGTTTATCGGCATGGCCAGCGGCGCCTGGCTGGGCAGCCTGGCCCTGGGCCAGTACGGCTGGCAGGGTGTGTGCGGTTTGGCGGCCATGGCGGCTAGCGCGGCGTTGGTGGTCCGCCTGTGGCCAGGTATGAAAAAGGCGGTTTGAGCAGATATATTCTGCGCTGACAGCTCTTTATTTAATAGCAAAATGGCCCGTCTCTCAGGCCCATCATCTGGCAAATGTTACAGTGCTACTGATAGATCGGTCATTAGCAGGCCGCATCTGACCAGGAACCAGAACGGATGACCCAGAGACAAGCCCCCGATCTGCCGCCCACCGCCGCGGCAGACCTGCCCGCCAAGCCCAAGCGTGTACGTCTGATGCCCGAGGTGCGCCGCCAGCAGATACTGGATGCGGCGTTGGTCGAGTTCGGCGCGCTGGGCTTCACGGCGGCCAGCATTTCCAAGATTGCCGCGCGCGCCGGCACGTCCAAGGCCAATCTGTACGTGCACTTTGCCAATAAGGACGAAATCTTCGAATCCCTGCTCAAGGTCCTGCTGGTGCCCACCAACAGTATCTGGAGACCTATGCAGCCGGGCCAGGACATGCAGGCCTCGATAGACACCTATGTGGACGAGTTGTTCGGCGGGCTGACGCCGCAGTCCATGGCCATCATGCGCCTGCTGATTGCCGAGAGCCACCGCATCCCGGCCCTGGCCAACCGCTGGTACGAGCAGACTATCGTTCCTACCAAGGTCGTGCAGCAGCAACACATTGACGCGTATGTGGCCGCAGGCCAGCTGCGCAAGACGCCGCTGAGCGACTACTTCGGCTTCGCCATGGCGCCGGTGCTGTATGCCGCCATCATGCAGATGGTGTTTGGCGGGGAGATTGCCGAGAGCGAGTCGCACAAGGCCAAGGAAACCCTGCGCAAGCTGCTGCACATGATGCTGCCGCCGGTGGCCGCCAGCTAGTCCTGCATCGTGCCGCTACGGCCGTAGCGGCACGATGCGGTCGCCTGGCATGGCCACACAGTCTGGCGCGGCGGCCGTCCAGCCGCGGTGCACCACGGCGTTCTGGCCGTCGTGGCAAATCTCCACGCGCTGGCTGTCTGGCAGGCGTTGGTGCACAAAGTTCTCCACCGATGCGGGCAGGCTGATCTGCAGCGCCAGCGCGTAGCGGTCGTCTGCCGGGTGGTCGTCCACATGCAGCAGGGGTATGAAGTTGGCTGCAAACATTTGCCAGTGTGTGACGCGTACCGGCTCTGGCGCGTAATGCGCCTCGGCCAGCCAACGCTGGGCGCGGCCGCGCAGCTTGTCGCCCTGGGGCAGATCGCCCCAAGCGGCGGCCAGCAGCTCCACCAGCCACTGGTTGCAGTTCTGGTAGCGCAGCCCGTAGGCATAGGCGCTGGCGCTGTAGTGGCTGGCCAGCAGGCCCAGCGCACGGCCGTCGTCCAGCGCGGCCTGTTTGAGCTGGGCGGCGGCCGTCGGCGGTAGCGTCACCATCGAGATATAGCCGCGCGCCGGGTTGTCCGTGCCCACCACAAAGCCGGCTAGGCCCTGGTCGTAGATACGGGGGCGGCTCTCGTCGCAGGCGTAGTAGAGCTGCCGCACGGTCCAGCTACTGCCCTGGCCCTTCCAGGCCACCGCGGCATGCGAATAGCGGATCTGGAATTGCGACAGGTTCAGCCCCGAGCGGCTGATCAGCACGGCGCCAGCATCGTCGCCCATGCCGCTGCCACCACTGCCCACACCCAGGTTAGACAGCGCATCGCGCACCACGGCGCTGAAGCGCAGCAGCCGGTCCTGCTCTGCGGCGGTGAGCGCGGCGGTGCGGTCGCAGAACCGCGATGCCGCGGAAGCGCCGGAGGCCGCCTGTGCAGCGGGCATCCACAGCCCTGCTGCGGCGGCCAGTGCAATGGCCGCCCAAGCGGATGGCGTCACAGCTGCGTCACGGGGCGTGCAGCCAGCTCGCCGTGCCAGTCGTCGGCCAGCACCAGGTAGAACGGCTCGTGCGCGTCGGCGCGGGCGAACGCAAAGCCATAGGCTGGGCGTTCCACGCGGACCACGTCGCCGACCTGCAGCGCTTGCGCCTGGAAGACGGCCTCTGGCAGGTTCAGTGCCAGTGTCTGCTCCGATGCGTCGGTGCGCATCTTCACCCGGAGCAGGCCATTGCCGCCCGGGGCCTGTGCCACCTCGGTGATGCGGTAGTCGCCAGCGGCGGTTTTCTCCTTGTGCGACGAGCTATCGCTGGAGCCGTCCAGCGAGTTCGAGATGCTGGCGCTGGAGGTGGATGCCGCGCTGGACGCGGAGGAGGTAAAGCTTTCCGCATAGACCGTGCCGGCCAGGCCCCAGCCCAGGCCTATGCCCAGTGCCAGGATGGCGCCGGTCAGCGGGAGAGGGGCGGGCTGTTGATGGATTTTCATAGCGTGTTCCTTGGTTAGTGAACGATTGGTCGTTAGTAATGTACCATTGATACCGATCGATCGTTCATTAACTAAGGAATCACCATGCACACACCACGCACCCTGGCTTCATCCCTGGCTACCTCGGCCCTTGTTCTGGCCGGCGCTCTGCTGGCCACGGGCTGTGCCGTTACCCGGACGCCGGCCTACACCGGCCTGGCCTCTGCCCCGCAGATGCAGCCCAATGCGCAAGATGACGCCGAGCAAAGGCCGTATGTCTACCGCTCCGCCGTCAACTGGAATGACTACAAGGCGGTACTGGTAGAGCCGGTGTCGGTCTATGACGGCGCCGACAACCAGTTCGGCGACCTGCCCCAGGCCGACAGGCACGAACTTGCCCAGTACATGTCGACCGAGTTCAACAAGCAGCTGGCCAAGCGCTTCAGCCTCAGCCGCACGGCGGCGCCGGGCGCTTTGCGCCTGAAGCTGACGCTGACCGGCGCCACGACGAATACCCCCGTGGTGTCCACCTTCACCCGCTTTGATCTGTTTGGCCTGCCCTATAACGCCGTGCAGTCCGCACGCGGCAAAGAGGGCATCTTCATGGGCTCGGTCAGCTATTCCGTGGAGATCTACGACGCCATGAGCAACCGCCTGGTCCAGGCTTTTGTGGCCAAGCAGCACCCCAACGCCATGAACGTGGCCGCCACCGTGGGTGCCCTCAGCGCGGCCAAGACCGGCATCGAGATAGGCGCCGAGCAACTGCTGCGCGATTTGCAATAAAGAGGCCTCTGGCGCAGGTAGAACGTGCGCAGACCGCTACTATTTTGATAGTATGGCGGGCATGACGGATTGCGCTTTCTCCCTTCTGGCCAGTCACGCAGACGCGGCTGGCCTGCCATCCTTCGGCCAACGGCTCAGGCGCCTGCGCCGCAGCAAGGCCCTGAAGCAGGACGCGGTCGCCCGGCTGGCCGGCGTGAACCAGGCCACTGTGTCGCGCTGGGAGGCGGGCGCGCTGCAACCGTCCGCGCGGGCCATGCGGGCCGTGTTGCAGCTGCTGGCCAGCCTGCCCACGCAGGACGCCGCCTTGCAGCGCCTGGTGCAGCACTGCAGCCAGCCTGCGCATCTGGTTACCGATGTGGACCACCGGCTGCTGGCCGCGTCCTTGCCGCGCCAGCAGATTTGGGGCGTCTCAGCGCATAGCTTGCTGCACACCTCGCTGTGGCGCTTTGCCACCGACGACATCGCTGCCGCCGAGGCCAGTTTGGCCGCCAGCGGCTGGTGGGAACAGGAGGCTCCCGCGCCCGTCACCGTGCAGGTGCGCACCGCCCGCACCGAGGGCCTGCAGATACGCCCCAGCACCATGCTGTGGGAGCGGGTGTGGCTGGCCAACGGCGTGCCTGCGCGGCTGTGCACCACGCTGACTTGCCACGCATAACTTATGCGTTGACGCCCCGGGCGGGCGCCGCCAACATCGGGCGATGTTGAATCCCCCCATGCTTTCCATCCCCTGGCCCCGCGTCATCACCCTCTGGCTGTGTGGTGTGTTGGCGGCCATGCAGTTTTCCAAGGTCTCGTTTGCCTTCCAGGCCCTGCAGGTGGCCTACGGAGCCACGCCGGCGGCCATGGGCTGGATCTTGTCCACCGTGGGCATGGTCGGCCTGGTGTTTGGCGTCACCGTGGGCCTGCTGGCGCCGGCCCTGGGCTACCGGCGCCTGCTGCTGCTGGGCATGGGTCTGGGTGCGGCCCTGGCCGGCCTGCAATCCCTGGCGCCGCCGTTTGCCCTGCTGTGGTTGACGCGGCTGTTGGAAGGCGTGTCACAGCTGGCGGTGGTGGTGGCCGCGCCCACGCTGATCATGCAGCACAGCGCGCCACGGCATCGTGCCATTGCCATGGGGCTATGGAGCACGTTTGTGGGCGTGGCGTTTGCGCTGACGGCGGCCGGCGGCGGCTGGGTGCTGGCGCAGTTCCAGCTCAGCGGGTTGCTGCTGACCCATGCCATCGGCATGGCCGTGATGTTTGTCGCCGTGCTGTGCATGCTGCCGCCGGATGGCCCGGCCCAGCCCTGGCCACGCCTGGCCGACTTGCCGCAGCTGCACGCGCGCATTTACAGCCAGTGGGCTACGGCGTTGCCGGGCTGCTGTTTCTTTTTCTACACCGTTACTGCACTGGCTCTGTTGACTTTCATTCCGCAGCAGGCCGGGGCGGACCGGCCTTGGCTGGCCGTAGTGCTGCCCCTGGTGAGCATTGCCGGCACGTTTTCGGCGGGCTGGCTGGCGCAGTCGGTGCTGGCGCCGGCCTGGTTGGTACGTGCCGCGTTTGCCGGTGTGGCCTTGGCCGGGTTGGCCCTGGGTGGCTGCCTGGGCATGGCCTGGCCCATCGCGCCGATGGCCCTGCTGCTGGTGTACGTGGTGGGCCTGGCGGGTGGGGCCTCGTTCGCGCTGATTCCGAGCCTGAGCCAGGTGCCAGCGGTGCAGGCCCGCGCCACCGGCGCTGTGGCCCAGATGGGCAACCTGGGCTCTACCCTGGGCCCGCCGGTGTTTGCCTACGCCATTGCCAATTTAGGCGGCGTGGGCATGGTGCTGCCGGTGCTGGTGTTTGCGCTGCTGGGATTGTGTTTGGCCACAGTAGGTGTGCACCGCTACCAACGGTCGATTTCAATCTGAAGCCGGGGACGATGGTGGCGGCATATCTGCCAGCACAGCCCTATTGCGACCCTGGGCCTTGGCGCGGTAGAGAGCCTGGTCGGCTTGTTTCAACAAGTCTTCTGGTGACAGCCCCTCCGCAGGGGCCATGACTGCCACGCCGATGCTCGCCGTAACGTAGCCGAAGGGCGATTCAGCATGTGGCAGCGCCATTTTCTCAAGCGCGTGGCATAGGGCCTGGGCATGCTGCAGTGCTTTGTCAGGATGGACTGTGGTGGCGATCAGCACAAACTCCTCCCCGCCGTAGCGGGCCACTATATCGCCCGCCCGCAGGGCGTGGGCTTCCAGTATTTGGGCAACGCTGCGCAGGCAATCGTCACCTGTCTGGTGTCCGTAGTGGTCGTTGTATTTTTTGAACCAGTCCACATCGATCATCGCCAGCGACAAAAGTGCCCCCGAACGCTGGGCTCGCCGCCATTCGCTGTCCAAAGCTTCATCGAAATGGCGGCGGTTGGCAATACCGGTCAGTCCATCAGTGGAGCTCAGTGCGATCAACTTGCGATTGGCTTCCTCCAGCGCGGCGGTGCGGTCCTGTACCTTGATTTCCAGCTGTTCATGCGCGTCCTGGATGCGTTCTGCCATGCTCGCAAAGTCCCTGGCTAGTTCGCCGATTTCGTCGTTGAACTGGATCGGCAGGACGTCCCGGTCCAAGCGCTCTTTGGATACACCGACCCGTCGCGTTGCATGCATCAGGCGAGACAGTGGAATGGCTACCTGCTTTTGCAAAATGGAGCGAAGGACAAAAATTTCAACCAGCAGTGTGAGCAGTCCGAGGGCGATCACGATGACCAGGTTGTCAAGAATGGCCGCGCTCATCAGCGCCCTTGGATAGTGGACGGCGAGCACCCAGGGCGTTCCTGGGATGATGCCCATCGCAATGATGTCGTCATGCTCTTGCACGATCGTTGCCTTGCCAGGGAGCAACGATGGAATGGCGCTCAACAGCGGGTAGTCGTGGGCCATTTTGAGCGACTGGATGGACGCTTTGCCCTCGCTGCTTTTGACTTGCTCCATGACGCTGGGGTGGTAGAGCAGTGTGCCTTCGCGGTCTGCCATCAGGATGGTGCTGTAGGCGCCCTGCATGACGGGCTTGGCGGTGCGTTTCATGAGTTCGTCCAACAGCACATCGACGCAGGCCAGGATGTGGTGCTTGCCAGACGCATCGGCCACGTCGGGCGTGGCGATGGTGGTCATCCAGGCATTGTTGGAGGGGTCCCAGTAAATGCGGGTAAACAATGTGCTGTTGCTCGGTGAACCAAAGCCACGCTCGTAGAACTCAAAGGTTTCAAGCTTGAGAGCATCCGGGCCTGAGTAGGTAAACACCTTGGAGATGTCGGCGTCCTGGTAGATGGGAAAGCCTTTTTCAGGCACCACGCCGTAAAAATTGAACAGCCGGCCCTTGGTGCTGGAGCCGTATTTGTGAGACAGCATGTATGACAGCGTAAACCGTGCTTTGGTGTCGTCGTTGGGCGGTGTGTCGGGTGCATAGGTTGCCGACATGCCGGCGAAGCGGCGGCCATCGGCCAGCGCTTGACCTTCGAACAGCATCGGACGCTGCGTATAGGAGCCGTCCTCATGGCGGTAGAAAATTTGGTCGAAGTCACGCGCCAGAGTGGCATTCATGCCCGGCCGGTCACGGATAAGCTTGAATTCATCCAGAAAATTTTGTTGCAAATTCTGGATTTCTTGAAACGGCAATGACTCTCTTTGCAATGTTTGCTCGGTGGACAAAAACAGCTGTCTGGTAACAGACTGCTCAATCGAGGACAGGTTGACAAAATAGGAAATCGCGCCAGCGCATAGTGAGACCAGGCCGATACGCAATAAAGCCAGCCGGAGGGCACGCGAGGCGAGCGAGCCCCGACGGGATACGAAACCAGGGTCTTGTTGTGTCATCTATCGATTTCCTGTCTAAGCAGTTTGTGGGTCATCTCAAGCCATGAGGGGCGGTGTTGCCGGCAGTGCGGCGTTGTTGCGATGGGTGCTGTGCGCCAGCAGGTATTCGACGCAGGCCGCGGCAGGCAGCGGCGGGCTGTACAGATAGCCTTGGAAAACGTTGCAACCCAATGTCTCCAACACATCGCGCTGTTCCATGGTTTCCACGAACTCTGCCACCACTTCGACCTGCCGCGAACGCCCCAGCGCGCCAATTGAGCGAATGATGTCGCAGCTTGTGGGATTGGTCAGCACATCGCGGGTCAGCGATCCATCGATCTTGATGGCATGGATGTGGAAGCGCCGCATGTGCAGTAGCGATGAATAGCCCATGCCGAAGTCGTCCATGGCGAGAGAAACGCCGGTGGAGACGATCTGAGCCAGGTTCTGGTCCACTACCTTGTGAACCGGGATGGATTGGCTCTCGGTGATCTCTAGCTCAATTTCGTTCGGGGCCAACCGGTACCGCTTTAGGCAGTGGGCGATCAACTCCGGTAGCTGGGGGTCGTTGAGCTGGAACGGCGAGACATTGATTGCCATCGTGATGTGCGACAGGCCGACCGTATTCCAATGCGCCTTTCGTGCGCAAGCCTCTTCCAGTACCCAGGCGCCGAGGCGCCGGATGAGTCCCCCGTCTTCGGCCAGCGTCACGGCTACATCGGCGCGGATCGGCCCATGGCGTCCATGTGTCCAGCGCAGCAATGCTTCCATGCTGACCGCCGCGCCGCTGCAATCATGCTTGGGCTGGAATGCCAGCGTAACGGCTGGCGTGCCCAGGTCGCGCGTCAGGGTAAGAAGTAGGCCCCGGGCAATCAGGCCCACCTGGTCGTTGCGTTGTACCGAGCGCAAATATTGCCTGCTTTGGGAAACGATGACTTGGGTGGCTGTGTCGAAAGTTTCCGCCTGGTCGCGCACCCTGCGTGCGTCGGCTTGGCGCACGAAGGGCAGGTAGATCAGCGTGCTCACCAGCAGGCCCACCGCCTGCAAAGCCGCGCCGCGCCAGGAGTCGGTGAGCAGGTAGCCCGACAGCAGCGGCGGTGTTGTCCAGGGTATGGCGATGTTGTGCATTTGCACGAGGCCGGTGTGTACTGCCGTCAGCGCCAGTCCGGTCAGTGCCAGTGGTGCCAGCAAAAAAGGTCGCAGGAATATCGGGTTGAGCGCAATTGGCAGCCCAAAAATCAGAAGTTCGTTGATGTTGAAGAGTGACGGCAGCAGAGACACCAAGCCCAGCCGCTGGAACGGACTCTTACGTCGGGACACCAGCAGGGCCAGAATGAGGCCCAATGTGGCACCGGATCCGCCCATATGTACGAATATGTCGATAAGTGGGCGCCAGGCTAGCGCTGGTGTGTATGCGGAACCTGCTACGCCGAAGAGTGCCTGCGCCTGCTGGTCCAATACTTTGCCGCCATGGATGCCAAAAAACCAAAGGAGTTGGTTGAATAGCACTGCGCCGCTGTTAAGCAGCCAATCCGCATCCATCCAGGCGTTGATCGCCGGAGGCAGTACGGCCAACCAGTGCATTCCCAGGGGCGGCAAGGCTGCTTGCACCTCAGCCGCCAGTACCACGGTGAGGCTGACGATCATCAATGGTGGCGTCATGCGCACGGCATAGTAGAAGGTTGGATCGCTGTCATAGGCAGGAGATATCCGGCGCAATGCAGGCAGGGCGGCCAGTAGGCGCAACAATTCGGGCGTCACCAGTCCGATCACGATGCCCAGTAGCATTGAGTCATGCCCCAGCACGGCAAGGGACGGTGTGCTGCTGAGCATCACATACAGCATGAAGTTCATCAGCGTGGCAACGCCCGTCCAGGTTTGCGGCAGTGCTTCTTCCCCTTCGCGTACGGGCAGTCGGCGTGCCAGCTGCATGCTGAGCACCACCGCTAGCGCGAGACCGAAGACGCCACTGGTGGCATTGACCACGCTTTGGGTAGCCGCCTGCCATCCCGGACCGAGGATCGGATCTATCAGGCGATGTATGGCAGGGAAGGGGAGGTTGCCCAGCAGGGTTGCGGCAACCCCGAAAAATGTGAGTGGCAGCAGCACTACAAAACTGTCCCGTACCGCGACCGTCCAGAGCGTCAAGCGGGAGCGCAGCTTCCGCGGCAATGCGGATATTGCAGCCACCACGCTACCCAGCAGGGAAGCAGATGACTGCATTGAGAGCAAGGATCGCCATGGTGGTGGTTGGAGGTGCATGACGTCTTGTATTCGCAACTTACGTTACTGGCGGAAGTGTCTGACGCCAAACACAAATTGATACATGGTATGCCATGTGGTAACGATGTGGCGAGCTGCTGCGTCCTAACAAAACGGGTTGCGTGAAATTTGTCAAATCTGTGATACTGTGTTTTTGAACAGCCTTCGGCTATAGTCCCGGCATGGCCAAAGAAAAAACCATCTACACCTGCAACGAGTGCGGCGGCACCACGCCCAAATGGCTGGGCAAGTGCCCGCACTGCCAGGCCTGGAACACGCTGATCGAATCCATCGCCGAGCCGGCCGCGTCCAGCAAGAACAACCGCTTCGCCGCACTCGCCAAGACCGCCGAAGTGATGGCCCTGGCCGACATCGAGGCCAGCGACTTCGAGCGCACGCCCACCGGCCTGGATGAGCTGGACCGGGTGCTGGGCGGCGGCATCGTCGAAGGCGGCGTGGTGCTGATCGGCGGCGACCCGGGCATCGGCAAATCCACCTTGCTGCTGCAGGCGCTGGACGCCTTGCAGCGCTCGGGCCAGAAGACGCTGTACGTGACAGGCGAGGAGAGCGGCGCCCAGGTGGCACTGCGTTCGCGGCGTCTGGGCATCGTCAACAGCCAGGTGCAGGTGCTGGCCGAGATCCAGCTGGAGAAGATCCTCGCCACCCTGCAAACCCACCGGCCGCAGATCGCGGTGATCGACTCGATCCAGACCGTGTATTCGGACCAGCTGACTTCCGCCCCCGGTTCGGTGGCCCAGGTACGCGAATGCGCAGCGCATCTGACGCGCGCCGCCAAGTCCAGCGGCGTGGCCATCGTGCTGGTCGGCCATGTGACCAAAGAGGGCGCTCTCGCCGGCCCGCGCGTGCTGGAGCATATGGTGGACACGGTGCTGTACTTCGAGGGCGACACCCACAGCAGCTTCCGCCTGGTACGGGCCATCAAGAACCGCTTTGGCGCGGTCAACGAGATCGGCGTTTTCGCCATGACCGAGCACGGCCTGAAGGGCGTGAGCAACCCCAGCGCCATCTTCCTCAGCCAGCACCCCGAGCCGGTGCCCGGCAGCTGCGTGATGGTGACGCTGGAAGGCACGCGGCCGCTGCTGGTGGAGATCCAGGCGCTGGTCGACAGCGGCGGGCCGAGTCCACGCCGCCTCAGCGTGGGCCTGGACAAAGATCGCCTGGCCATGCTGCTGGCCGTGCTGCACCGTCACGCCGGCGTGGCCTGCATGGACCAGGATGTGTTCGTCAACGCCGTGGGCGGCGTGCGCATCAACGAGCCCGCAGCCGACCTGGCCGTGCTGCTGGCCATTACCTCCAGCCTGCGTGGCAAGGCGCTGCCCAAGGGCTTTATCGCTTTCGGCGAGATCGGCCTGGCCGGCGAGGTACGCCCCGCGCCGCGCGGCCAGGAGCGCCTGAAAGAAGCCGCCAAGCTGGGCTTCAGCGTGGCCATCGTGCCCAAGGCGAATGCGCCGAAGAAGCCCATTGAGGGCCTGACCATCCACGCAGTGGAGCGGGTCGAGCAGGCAATGGAAGTGGTGCGGAGCCTGACATGATGAAACTGGCCGTGCTCTCCGACATCCACGGCAATCTGCTGGCGTTACAGGCCGTGCTGGCCGATGTGGCGCGCCAGGGTGTCGACCAGACCGTGCATCTGGGCGACCTGCTCAGCGGCCCGCTGCAGCCGGCCGAGACCGCCGACCTGCTGATGGCGCAGAACCTACCCATCATCCGTGGCAACCACGAGCGCCAGGTGCTGGCGCTGCTGGACCAAGGCCGGCCGCTGGACCCACTGGACACCGACGGCTATACCGCCGCCCAGCTGCGGCCCGAGCACATCCGCTGGCTGCGCACATTGCCGGCGAGCCTGGCGTTGACGCCGGATGTGCTGTTATGCCACGGCACACCCCATAGTGACCTGGACTACTGGCTGGAGACCACCGAGCCCGGTTTCGGCCAAGGCCATGCCACCGGCCTGCGTGCTGCCACGCAGCTGGAGGTGGCGGCCCGCTTGGGTGGTGTGCCGGCTTCGCTGGTGCTGTGCGGCCACACGCATGTGCCGCGTGCGGTGCAGGTCGGCGATACGCTGGTCGTCAACCCTGGCAGCGTGGGTCTGCAGGCCTACGACGACGTGCACCCGCACCCGCATGTGGTGGAGGTCGGCACGCCGCATGCGCGCTACGCCGTGGTGCAGCGCTGTGCGGCGGGCTGGCGGGTTGATCTGCGCGCTGTGCCTTATGACCACGGGGCCCAGGCCGATCTGGCCGACAGCCGAGGCCGGCCCGACTGGGCTTATGCGTTGCGCACGGGCTGGGCCATGCGTTAGGCCGCTGCTACGGCTTTGCCAGCGTGGCGGGCCACCACCGCCCCCAGCAGCATCAGAGCGCTGGTCGCCAGGAACACCGCGCGCATGCCGATGTGTCCGCCCACCAGGCCACCCAGCAGCGGCCCCGCTACCTGCCCGGCGTACTGTGAGGAGGTGGAATAACCCAGTACGCCACCAGCCACCGCCGCTGGCACGCTGCGTCGGATCACGCTGGCAATGCAGGGCAGCAGGCCGGCCAGCGCCGCGCCCATCAGCAAGCGCAGCACAAGCAGCTGCCAGACATTCGTCACAAAGGCCTGCGGCAGCAGCAACGCGGCCGCCACCAGCAGGCAGCCCACGATGACGCGGTGGTAGCCCACGCGGTCGGCCAGTTTGCCCAGGCGGGGCGCAGCCAGAATGTTCCCCAGTGCGCCGGCTGACATCGCCAGGCCGGCATACCAGGTGACCGCGCCACCGGGGGGCAGCAGCTGCGCCACATATACGGTGATGATGGGTTCCACCGACATATGCGCCAGCGTCAGCAGCAGGCCGGTGAGCAGCATGGCGTAGACCGGGCGGCGATCCGGGATCTGCGCCCACAGGCCCTGGCGCGGCGGGGAAGCTGCTGTGCGCGGCGCGCGCACCGGGCGCTTTTCGTGGACCAGCAAGCAGGTCGCCAAAAAGGCAATGAAGATCACTCCGCCGGCCAGGAAGAAGGTGGCACGTATGCCGATCAGCGGCGGCAGGCTGCCGCCCACCAGGGGGCCCAGCAGATTGCCCGCCATGAAGCCGGAGGACAGCGTGCCCAGCGCCCAGCCGGTGCGTTCCTTGGGCGTCTGTGTGGCCACCAGCACCGTGGAGCCGGACGCGTAGCCGCCCACCAGTCCGGCCAGCAGGCGTAGGCCGACCAGTTGCCAGGCGGTATCGACCACGCCAATCAGCGCCATGGTGATGGCCATGCCCAGGCTGGCGCGGATCAGCATCAGCTTGCGGCCATAGCGGTCGGCCATGCGGCCCCATAACGGCGCTACCAGGCCGGCGCTGAGAAAGGTGGCAGCAAAGGCCAGACCCGACCACTGGGCCAGCGCCGCGTGGCCCTGCACGCCCAGTTGCTCCAGGTACAGCGGCAAAAACGGTAGCAGCAAGGTCATCGCCACGCCGGTGGTGAAAGAGCCAAACAGGCAGACGTACAGGTTGCGTTGCCAGTGCGGAAAGTCGGAGTCGGTGGGTGTGGGTGTGGGTGTGGGTGTGGGTGTGGGGCCGATGGATGCGGGAGGGTTGGCCATTCGGGAAATTCTAGGCAGCACAGGCTAGGCGCGGGTTGCCGCTTGGCGATACCTGCCCCCGTTATTCACGGGGGCATGGCACCTGAAAAGCAGGCACTCAGAACACGTTCGTAGGCGCGAAGCGCCCCCTTAAGTTTTCGATAATCTGCGCTTCCTACCATGGCAACCCATGGAGGACGCAATGCGTACATTCACTTTTTTTAGGCGCTGTCTGGCAGGGGCCAGCCTGGTATTGGCTCCGTGGACCTATGCCACTACGCCGGCTGAACAACTGGCGGGTTACTCTGCACAGGCGGGTGCACCGGCGCAGGCCGCACGCGGACAACAACTGTTCACCACCCGGCATGGCAAGGACTGGACTTGCGCGTCCTGCCACACGGCGTCTCCCACGGTGGAGGGCCAACACGCCAGTACCGGCAAAGCCATTAGTCCACTGGCGCCGGCTTTCAATCCGGCACGTTTTACCGATGCGGCCAAGACCGAAAAATGGTTTCGCCGCAACTGCAATGACGTGTTGGCGCGTGAATGCAGTGCCGCCGAAAAAGCCGATGTACTCGCCTGGTTGATCAGCCTCAAGCGCTGATGCTCAGTCTAGGAGAAACCGCCATGTCTATTTCTTCCATCTTTCGCCGTGCCTCAGGTCCTGTCTTGCTTGCTTTGGTAGGGGCAAGTGCACTGCTGTCCTTTGGTGTCTCAGCGGACTCCCGCGCGCCCGTGCCCGCGCCGCTGCCCAAATTCCAGCAGGAATGCGCGGCCTGCCATATTGCCTATCCGCCCGGCATGCTGCCCGCCGCATCGTGGCGGCATTCAATGGGCGCGCTGGACAAGCATTACGGCGCCGACGCGTCTCTGGACGAGGCCAGCGTGCGTGAGATCAGCACCTGGCTGCAGGCCAATGCCGGTACCTACAAGCGCGTGAGCGAGCCGCCACCGCAAGACCGCATCACCCAGTCGGCCTGGTTTGTGCGCAAACACCGCGAGGTGGATGCGCAAATCTGGAAGCAGGCCGCCGTCAAGAGCGCAGCCAACTGCGCCGCATGCCACAGCGCAGCCGCCAAGGGCAGCTTTCGCGAATCCGAAATTCAATTTCCCAAAGGCCTGGATGCGCGCTTTCGCCGCAACTGGGAAGACTGAAGCACACATCTGAAGCACACACCGAACCCGAAAGCCCACCATGAACGCCATGACTTCTTCGTCTGCCCCCACCGCATCGGGTGGCACCGCACGGCCCCGCACCCGCCTGGTGGTGGATGCGCCCACCCGCGTCTTCCACTGGCTGTTTGCCCTGAGCTTTCTGGGCGCCTATTTGAGCGCCGAGGGCGAGCAATGGCGCATGCTGCACGTGACCCTGGGCTACACCATGGCGGGCTTGCTGGTCTTTCGGGTGTTGTACGGCCTGTTTGGCCCCCGGCAGGCACGTCTGTCCCTTATGCTGCGTAAGCTCGCGGGCCTACCCCAGTGGCTGAGCGGGCTGCTGCAGGCCAAGGAGGTGAACTGGCGTCAGGGCCAGAACCTGGCGATGGCACTGGCGGTGGTCGGCCTGCTGGGGCTGGCCCTGCCCTTGACGCTGTCGGGCTACGCCAGCTATAGCGAATGGGGCAATGGGGGCGATGTACTGGAAGAGCTGCACGAGTTCATGGCCAATGCCTTTTTGGTCCTGGTGCTGGGGCATTTGGCGGTGATCACCGGCCTGAGCGTGTTGCGCCGCAAGAACGTGGCCTCGAACATGTTGACCGGGCGAGTCGAAGGCCCTGGGCTGGACTTGGTGCAGCGCAAGCACCGGCTGCTGGCAGCCTTGCTGCTCAGCGCGGTGTTGGCCTTCTGGGCATGGCAGTGGCAGCAATCGCCCCATGGTTTGATCTATGTCCAGGCATGGGGCCAGCATGGTGGGGACAATGATGACTAAACACTTGGTATCGGTACCCCATGCGCATTCTGTTGGCCGAAGACGACCCTATCCTGGGTGACGGCCTGCGTGCCGGTTTGCGCCAGCTAGGCTTTCAAGTGGACTGGGTGCACGATGGCCTGGCTGCCGAGCGAGAGCTGGCTACCGGCAACTATGCCGCCGCCGTGCTGGACCTGGGCCTGCCGCAGCAGGACGGACTGGCGGTGCTGAAAGCCTTGCGCCAGCGCAGCTGCAACACCCCGGTGCTGGTACTCACTGCCCGCGACGCCGTACCCGACCGCATTTTGGGCCTAGACCTGGGGGCAGATGACTATGTGGTCAAGCCGGTGGACCTGCACGAGCTGGCTGCACGTCTCCGCAGCCTGGTGCGCCGGGCCCATGGGCAGGTGCAGGACCTGTTGCGCTGCGGACCGGTACAGCTGGATCCGGCTGGCCGCCAGGTCATGCTCGACGGCGAGACAGTTACCCTGTCCCAGCGCGAATTCGATTTGCTACATGCGCTGATGCGCAATGCCGGCCGGGTGATGTCCCGCGAGCAGCTGGAGCAGCAGATGTACAGCTGGGGCTATGAAGTAGATAGCAACGCGATCGAGGTGCACATCCACCATCTGCGGCGCAAGCTCGCCCCCGACCTGGTGCAAACCGTGCGAGGCGTGGGCTATACCGTACAGCGCGTTTCGGATTCGGCATGACTTTGCGCCGATTTCCGTCCATGCAGGCCCGCCTGCTGGCGCTGGTGCTGGGCATGGTGGTGTGCGTCTGGCTCGGGGCTGCGGCCTTTACCTGGTTGGATGCGCGCGGTGAGCTGGATGAGCTGCTGGACGGCCATCTGGCCCAGGCAGCCTCCTTGCTGGTAGCGCAGCAGTCTGTGCCAAATGACGACGATGACGTGGTGGACGCGCCTTCGCTGCACAAATACGCCCCCCGGGTAGCATTTCAGGTATTCCATGAAGGGCTGCTGGTGATCCGCTCGGCCAATGCCGGTGAACAGCCCATGTCCACCCTGCGCAAAGGGTTTGAGACCATCCGCCTGGCCGATGGCGAGGAATGGCGGGTATTTGCCACCCGTGGGGTCAAGCACGATGTGCTGGTTTACGTGGCCGAGCGCACCGATGCACGAGCCTCCATTTTGTGGGCTGTGCTGCGCAGCGTATTGCTGCCCCTGTGTTTTGCCCTGCCACTGTTGGCGCTGGCATGCTGGTGGGCGGTGCGGCAAGGCCTGGCGCCCCTGCGGTTGCTAAGCATGGTGTTGGGCCGGCGCCAGCCGCAGGTGCTGGAGCCGGTGGTGCTGCCCGATATGCCCACGGAAATGCAGCCCGTGGTGCAGGCTTTGAATGCCCTGTTTGCGCGCATAGACCGTATGGTGGAGTCCGAGCGCCGCTTTACTGCAGATGCCGCCCACGAGCTGCGCACCCCGATCGCCGCCATCCGTGCCCAGGCCCAGGTGGCGCTAGGAGCTGGAGGCGACGCGGCCCAGTTGCAGCATGCCCTGGGGGCCACGCTGGCCGGCTGCGACCGCGCCACCCGTTTGGTGGAGCAGCTATTGACCTTGGCCCGGCTGGAGGCCTCGCCGACGGCCAGCCAGAGCCAGGTGGACCTGGGTGCCGTGGTGCGCGGCGTGGCCGCCGACCTGGCGCCCGCCGCCCTGCAGCGCCAACAGGTGCTGGAACTGGATGCGCAGGCGGTGGCTCCGGTCGTTGGCGATGGCCTGCTGCTGGGTGTGCTAGCGCGCAATCTCATCGACAACGCCCTGCGCTACAGCCCGCCTGGCGCTGCCATTCACCTGGCGGTACAGCCGCAGGATGGCCAAGTGCAGCTGCGGGTGGAGGACAGCGGCCCCGGTATGTCGCAGGCCGATGCCACCCGGCTGGGCGAGCGTTTTTTTCGCGTGTTGGGCCAGGACCAACCCGGTAGCGGTCTGGGCTGGTCTATCGTGCAGCGTATTGCCGATGTATCGGGTGCGCAAATCCATGTGGGGCGCTCCGAAGCGCTGGGCGGGTTGGCGGTAACGGTGTGCTGGCCGCTCGTCGGCATTTGACTAGACCGTAAAATCGCTCCCCATTCCCCACAAGAACTTCTTAGGAACCGCTATGTCCCCGCTTCCCCCTTCAATGGCTGACCGTGACGGCAAAATCTGGATGGACGGCCAGATGGTCGATTGGCGCGATGCCAAGATCCACGTGCTGACGCACACCCTGCACTACGGTTGCGGCGCGTTCGAAGGCGTGCGGGCCTACAACACGGTGAACGGCCCGGCGATCTTCCGGTTGCAGGAGCACACCGAGCGCCTGTTCAACAGCGCCAAGATCCTGCGCATGAAGATCCCGTTCACCCAGGAACAGGTGAACGAAGCGCAATGCGCGGTGATCCGCGAGAACAAGCTGGAATCTGGCTACCTGCGTCCGCTGACCTGGATCGGCGACAAGAAGCTGGGCGTCAGCCCCAAGGGCAACACCATCCACCTGATGGTCGCTGCCTGGCCCTGGGGCGCCTACCTGGGTGAAGAAGGCATGAAGCGCGGTATCCGTGTGAAGATCAGCAGCTACACCCGCCACCACGTCAACATCACCATGACCCAGGCCAAGGCGGTGAGCAACTACACCAACTCCATCCTGGCGAACATGGAAGCCACGGACGACGGTTACGACGAAGCCATGCTGCTGGACGCCAACGGCTTTGTGTCCGAAGGCGCGGGCGAGAACCTGTTCGTGGTCAAGGGCGGCGTGGTCTACACCCCCGACCTGTCGGCCGGCGCGCTGAACGGCATCACCCGCAACACGGTGTTCCACATCTGCAAGGACTTGGGCCTGGAAGTGGTGCAAAAGCGCATCACCCGCGACGAGGTCTACATCGCTGACGAGGCCTTCTTCACCGGCACCGCTGCCGAAGTCACGCCCATCCGCGAACTCGACCGCATTGAACTAGGCAGCGGCAGCCGTGGCCCGATCACCGAAAAAATCCAAACGGCCTTCTTTGACATCGTCAATGGCCGCAACCCCAAATACGCCCACTGGCTGACGAAGGTTTCCGCATGAGCAACGCCAATATTGAACTCCTGGCCAAAGACCTGAACGCCCAAGGCGGCGTGTTCTGCCCCAGCCCCAAGGCCGACATGAAGCTGTGGAATAGCCACCCCAAGGTGTATCTGGACGTGGCCCACACCGGCTCGGCCAAGTGCCCGTACTGCGGCACGGTCTATGCGCTGAAAGCCGGCGAACACTTCGGCGGTGGCCACTAACTCCCTGGTCATCGCGCCCCAATGGATTGGGGACGCGGTGATGACCGAGCCGCTGATGCGCCGCCTGCATGCGCGCGGCGAGCGGCTCACGGTGGGGGCTTTGCCCTGGGTGGCGCCGGTGTACCGCGCCATGCCGCAGGTGGCCGAGGTCATTGACTTTCCCTTTCAGCATGGCGGCTTGCAGTGGCAAGCGCGCCGCGCAATGGCGGCGCAACTCCAGGGCCGTTTCGATACCGCCTATGTGCTGCCGAATTCGCTCAAAAGCGCGCTGTTGCCGTTTCTGGCACGTATTCCGCGCCGCATCGGCTATGTAGGTGAATCTCGCCTGGTGCTGCTGAACCAGCGCCTGCCAAATCCGCCCAAGGGCGAGCGCCCGCCCATGGTGGCTTACTACTCGGCCCTGAGCGGTGAAACCGGACTGGAGCAGGACCGCCCGCATCTGCAGCTGGATGCGCAGCCGGTGGCCCAGGCCCTGGCCGCGCTGGGCTTGCAGATCGGTGGCTATGTGGTGTTTGCGCCGGGCGCCGAGTTTGGCCCTGCCAAGCGCTGGCCGGCTGCGCACTTTGCGGCCCTGGCCCAGCAGCTGGACGTGCCGGTGGTGCTGTTGGGCTCGGGCAAGGAGCATGCGTTGTGCGAGGAAATTGCCGGTCCGGTGAACGCCGTACGCCCCGGCTGGGCCATGAACTTTGCAGGAAAAACCACGCTAGCGCAGGCGCTGTCTGCGATAGTTGCTAGCAAAAGTGTAGTGAGCAACGATTCCGGCCTGATGCACGTGGCGGCGGCTTTTGGCGTGCCCCAGGTGGCGGTGTTCGGCTCCAGTAGTCCGCTGCACACCCCGCCGCTGAACGACCATGCCCACGTGCTGTGGCTGAAGCAGGATGCGACCTACCAGCCACCGCTGGATTGCGCGCCGTGCTTCCAGCGGAATTGCCCCTTGGGACACACACGCTGTCTGGTAGACGTGGGGCCGGAACGGGTATTGCATGCGCTAGCATGAGAAACTGCCGCAGGCGGTGTATACACATCGCGTGGTGGCAGTTTTAAAAGAAGCTGTTACAGTCCACCGCCACAGCGGCTAGGTACCGCACATCGGAACCAGAGCCTGCAGCCGCTCCAGGTTCTTGGATAAACAACAGAGAAGTGTTTGCCCCATTGATCGCGATGACACCCAAGAATCTCACACCCGTTCTGCAGCACCTGGTAGACATCACCGGCCACCGTGACCACTCCCGGCTGGAGCTGTCCGTGGTTTCGGCGCTGCGCCAGCTGATGGGCATACGCCGCATCCGCAAGCTGGAATTTCTTACGCAGGACGATGTGACCTACGTGCGGCCGCATCTGCTGCTGGAGCACGACCAGGTGTTTGCGATAGAAGAAAACAGCAGCGATGAAAATTTCGACCTGCTCAGTGACTACCCCGAGCTGGCCAAGTGCATAGACCAGCAGACCGACCGCGTACAGCGCCTTGAGGCCGATGGTTCCGATATCCTGTGGCTGCCAGTGCGGCTGGACAACAAGATCGTCTCCTGCATCGAGATCACCAACGACACGGCCTACAGCGCGCAGGCCATCGACATGATCCACGGCATCATCGAGGTCTACCGCAACTACCAGAGCCTGCTGGACTACAGCGAGCGTGATGCGCTCACCGGCCTGTTCAACCGCAAGACCTTTGACGAGCAGTTCTCACGCTATGCCCGCAATACCGCCGTTGGGCCGGTTGGCGAGCGGCGTACCCACGGCGACACCCAGTGGCTGGCCGTGGTGGACATTGACCACTTCAAGCTGGTCAACGACCGCTTTGGCCACGTGTACGGCGACGAGGTGCTGATTCTGGTGGCCAACCTGTTGCGCTCCTCGTTCCGTAGCAACGACCGCATCTTCCGTTTTGGTGGCGAGGAATTCGTAGTGCTGTTGCGCTCGGCCGACCTGGAGCACGCGCGTGGCATCTTTGAGCGCTTCCGCCAGAACATTGAAGAATACGATTTCCCCCAGGTGGGTCGCGTTACCGTCAGCGTGGGCTTTACCGGCACCAGCCAGGGTGCACCGGTGGAAATCCTTGGCCACGCCGACCAGGCCCTGTATTACGCCAAGCAGCACGGCCGCAACCAGGTCTGCTTCTATGAAGAGCTGATGTCCGGTGGTCGTCTACAGGTTGCTGATATAGCGCATAACGACGTCGAATTGTTCTAAACAGTCAGCTCGTTTTACACGCGGCTGCTTTAGCCTAAAGTAGGGGTATACAGGGTTCTCCCTGCCCCGCTACCCCGAAAGCCGCGCCATGCCCCTTGAGACCGACGTCTCCTTCCGTTTTGATAACAGCTATGCCCGCGAACTGAGCGGCTTCTACGCACCCTGGCAACCGGCCCAGGTACCCCAGCCTGCCATGGTCAAACTCAACCACGCCCTGGCGGCCGAGCTGGGTCTGGATGCCGAGGCCCTGGACTCCCCCGAAGGTGCGGCCATCTTTGCCGGCAACCGTGTGCCCGACGGTGCTCAGCCCCTGGCCCAGGCCTATGCGGGTCACCAGTTCGGTGGGTTTTCTCCCCAATTAGGCGATGGCCGGGCATTGCTGCTGGGCGAGGTGATCGACATGCACGGTCGGCGCCGCGACATCGCCCTCAAGGGCTCGGGCCGCACACCGTTTTCACGCGGCGGCGACGGCAAGGCCGCGCTGGGCCCGGTGCTGCGCGAATACCTGATGGGCGAGGCCATGCATGCACTGGCCATTCCCACTACGCGCGCGCTGGCGGCCGTCACCACCGGCGAAAAAGTGCGCCGCGATGGCGCCCCCCCCGGCGCCGTGCTGGCCCGCGTAGCGGCCAGCCATATCCGCGTCGGTACCTTCCAGTTTTTCGCCGCGCAGGGTGAAGCGCTGCAGCTAAAAAAGCTGGCCGACTACGTCATCGCCCGGCACGACCCGGTCGTCACCAGCTCCGCCAACCCCTACCTGGCGCTGTTCCAGGCTGTATGCGAACGTCAGGCGCAGTTGGTGGCGCAGTGGATGCTGGTTGGCTTCATCCACGGTGTGATGAATACCGACAACATGGCCTTGTCTGGCGAAACCATTGACTACGGCCCCTGTGCCTTCATGGACCAGTACGACCCGGCCACGGTGTTCAGCTCGATCGACCACCAGGGCCGCTACGCCTACGGCAACCAGCCTGCCATCGCCCGCTGGAACCTGGCCCGCCTGGCCGAAACCCTGCTGCCCCTGGTGCACGCCGATGGTGACCAGGCCGTGGCCCTGGTGACCGAGGTGCTGGACCTGTTCCCCGACCGCTACCTGCAGCATTGGCTGGACGGCATGCGCCGCAAACTGGGCCTGGCCAGCGCGCAAGAAGACGACCTGGTGCTGGCCCAGGGCTTTCTGGCCACGCTGCAGGACCAGTCGGTGGACTACACCCAGGCCTTCCGCGCTCTGGCCGACCTGGTGGATGCGCCCGGCAGCCCGGCGGCCCAGGCACTGCGGGCCCGCTTCAGCGACACCAGCGCCCTGGATACCTGGCTTTCCCGTTGGCACGCCCGCCAGGGCCAGGACCCCATGCCGGCCGCGCAGCGTGCCCAGGCCATGCGCCAAGTCAACCCGGCCTATATCCCGCGCAACCACCGGGTTGAAGAAGCCCTGGCCGCTGCCGTGGAGCGCGGCGACTATGCCCCGTTCGAACGCCTGCTGGCCGTGTTGTCGCGCCCCTTCGATGCGCAGGCCGACTTTGCCGCCTACGCCGAGCCCGCGCCGGCCGCCACGCAGCAGGGCTACCGCACCTTTTGCGGCACCTGAACGCCAACGGCACCTGCTATCTTTGCAATAGCAGGTGCCGTTGGATCCATCAGCGCTGGGCGGCATATAGCCGCTGGGAGCTGCGGGTGGGAGATTACTCGTCGTTATCGGTCGAGAACGTGCGCACCGCGCTGTAGGCGTTGGCCACGCCCGGCACCTTGCTGGCGACGAAGCGGGCCTTGGCTTCTTCCACCGGGCCTTGGGTCCAGCCGTGCAGGGTGACGGAGCCGTTTTGTGCGGTTACCGTCAGGTCCTTGGCGTCGCTGCCCAGGCTGCTGCTCAGAGCGGATTGGACCGAGCTGGCCAGGTCAGCGTCATTGGTCGCAGCATGTGCGGGCAAGAAGGCACCAGCGGCCAGGGCGAACAGAGCGGAAGCGGCGATGCGGTTGAAAGTGCGTGTCATGGTGAATCCTTTGGGGTGGTGCACCAAGATCGGTGCGATGGGCTGATCTTCCCAAGCCGCCGCCAATGGCGTGTTGCGGGGCACGCACGCCAGATTTCAACTGCAATCTAGGGTGAAACCCTAGGCATGCTGAAAACTATGCATTTGATAGCCGCATGCGCAGGTACAGGCTGCGCTGCAGGCCGATTTCTTCATATTTCAAATCTGAGATAAAAAAAGCCCGCCGTAGCGTTACGGCGGGCTTCCTCTTCCTTCCTTTTTGTCACGCAGACGGGCTTATGCGTGGTGCAGGATTTTGTGCTTGGTGGCAGGGTGGTGGGCTGTCTTGCTCAGCTTGCCGTCGGCCTTCACCGGGGCATGGGCCACCTTGTGGATGGGGTGCTTCACCACTTTCTTGGCTACGACCTTGTGCACGGGCTTGGCGGGCGCAGCGGTGGTCTTCACCACTGGCGCGGTGGCGGGGGCTACCGCAGGTGTGGCGGCGGGGGCCTGGGCAAAGCTGGCGGCGCTGGCGGCAGCGAGGGCGAAGGCGGCGATCAGGGTCTTGGCTTGCATGGTGGCTCCTGGAAAGTAGTGCTTGGGTCTATCGGTTGTCACGGGTATGGAGTGTTGAATTCCATGTGTCTACAACGCCTGCGGCTGGAGCTCTGGCCGACGCCAGTGCCTGCAAAGTTTTGTAATCCTGCGCGGCAGCATCGTTATCGCCTTCGGCTTGCTGCGCCTCAAAGGTCTGATTTAAATGCTCTCGTTTTGCTAGCTGCCAGCGCAGGCAATACCTGCGCTGGCGGGTCAAATGGCTTGTGGCTTCAAGGGTGGGTGTAGCGCTGCCGCTGAAATCGGCGTTCAATAGCGGCCGCGTCATCCTTTGCATCAAGGAGTTGTGCCATGGTGTTCACCGGAAAAACCAGCCCTTTGACCGCCCAAGGCGTTGCCAACGCTGCAGGCTCCTTGGGTGTAGACCAGCCCGCGCTATGGGCCGTGTTGACGGTGGAGACCAGCGGCTGCGGCTTTCTGCCGGACCGCCGACCCAAGATCCTGTTTGAACGCCATTGGTTCAGCCGCCTGACCCATGGCCGCTTTGACGCCGACCCCTCGGGCATCAGCAACCCGGTTGCCGGGGGCTATGGTGCAGGCGGCGCCCCGCAGTACGACCGCCTGGCCCAGGCTATGGCGCTGGACGCCGACGCCGCGTTGCAAAGCACCTCCTGGGGCCTGGGCCAAATCATGGGTTTCAACGCCGTGGCCGCTGGCTGCGCCAATGTGACCGCGCTGGTCGCCGCCTCGCAGGACTCGGAAGATGCCCAGCTCCGCGCCATGGCGGCCTTTGTGCAGCACGCGAACCTGGCCGACAGCCTGCGCCGCGGTGACTGGGCCCAGTTCGCCCTGCACTACAACGGCACGGACTTCCAGAAGAACAAGTACGACCAGAAGCTGGACCTGTTCCATAAACGCTATCTGCAAGGCCCCATGCCTGACCTGACGGTGCGCGGTGTGCAGCTAGGCCTGATGGTGCTGGGTTACGGCGGTAACGGCTTTGTGGACGGCTGGTTTGGCGCCGCCACCCAGAGAGCGCTGATGCGTTACCAGCAGCAGGCTGGCTTGCCGGTCAGTGGCGCCATCGACGCGGCCACGCAGGCGCGGCTGTGGGGCGATCTGGGTTGGTGAGCAGCCCGGGCCTGCTCAGCGTTTGATTGCCAGCACCAGCACGCCGCTGGCCACCAGGCCGATGCCCGCCCATTCGCGCAGCGAGGGGCGCTCGCCCAGGAATGCAAAGGCAAACACCGCCACCAGCACCAGGCTGAACTTGTCCACCGGTGCCACCTGCGAGGCCTGGCCCCTCTGCAATGCCCGGAAGTAGCAGACCCACGACGCCCCCGTGGCCAGGGCCGACAGGCCCAGGAACAGCAGGGTGCGGGGCGACAGGTTGCGCGGGTCCATCCACTTGCCGGTGGCGCCTACAAACACCGCCAGCAGGCAGACGATGATGGCCGTGCGCACCAGCGTGGCGAAGTCCGAGTCCACGCCCTGTATGCCCACCTTGGCGAAGATCGCCGTCAGCGCCGCAAAGCAGGCCGATAGCGCGGCCCAGAAGAACCAGCCGTGGGAGGAGTCAAGCATGGGGTGGCCTTTCGCAAACGGGGTGGTGCCGATTCTGCATCTGCGCCGCCCGGCTGTGCGTGATTGCTATGTAAAAAATAGCTGCTTGCGCAGGTATTACGTGCGCCAGAGGGCTATTGGGCTTGCATCTTCGGGGCCGCATGGAACGGACAACTTGGCGGTTATTCCAGCGCCCCCACGCCCCGCAGCCGCTCTACCGCCATGTCCAGAAACGCCCGCACCCGCTGCGCTGCGTAGCGCCCCTCGCGGTGCAGCAGGTGTACCGGCAGGGCTGGGGGCTCGTAGTCGGCCAGCAGGATCTGCAGCCGCCCGGCGCGCACATGCTCGGCTACCTGGTAGGAGAGCAGGCGGGTGATGCCAAAGCCACTGACGGCGGCGGCCATGGCGCTGTCGTTGGTGGTGGTGAGCATGCGGGGCTGCAGCTTCACCAAGCGCGGTGCGCCCTGGTGCCAGAAGCGCCACTCGGTGGTGGGGCCGCTGCCGTGGATGGTGGTAACGGTGTGGCTGGCCAGATCATCCGGTGTGCTGGGCGTGCCATGCTGGGCCAGGTAGGCGGGCGATGCGCAGAGCACGCGGCGCAGCTGGGAAACGCGCACGGCTTGCATGCTGGAGTCGGGCAGGGCGCCGATGCGCACGGCCACGTCCACACCCTCGTCCAGCAGGTTCACCACCCGGTCCAGAAACAGGCAGTGGGCCTGCACCTCGGGGTAGCGTTGCAGGTAGTCGGTGACCAGGGGCGTGACGTGCAGCGCGCCGAACATCAGCGGTGCCGTGATGACGAGGCGGCCACGCGGTGCGCTGTGCATGCCAGCCACCGAGGCGTCGGCGTCGGCCAGTTCGGCCAGGATGCGGCGGCAGTCCTCGGCGTGGCGGGCGCCGGCTTCGGTGAGCCGCACCACGCGGGTGGTGCGGGTGAGCAGGCGCACGCCCAGGTGGCTTTCCAGGTCCTTGATGGCGCGGGTTACGGCCGGGGGCGACAGCTGCAGTTGGCGCGCGGCACCCGCAAAACCCTGCGCGTCGGCCACGGTCACAAAGATTTGCATGGCCTGGAGTCTGTCCATATTCTTCCTGTTTATGGAATGGTGTATTGGAAATAGAGGTGATTCTATTTTTCACCTGGTATCAATACAGTGCATCCATGCGCTGCGTTCCGCGCAGACACTGTCTACACACCTGGAAGGAAAACACCATGAGCCTGGCCCCCGAAGCTCCTCGCCCACCCCTGCCGCCGTTCAACGCCGACACCGCCGCGCAAAAGGTGCGTCTGGCCGAAGACGCCTGGAACAGCCGTGACCCGGCCCGTGTGGCGCTGGCCTATACGCCGGACAGCCGCTGGCGCAACCGCGCGGAGTTTCCGCAGGGCCGGGCCGAGATTAAAGTGTTTTTGCAGCGCAAATGGGTGCGCGAGCTGGACTACCGGCTGATCAAGGAGCTGTGGGCTTTTGATGGCAACCGCATCGCCGTGCGCTTTGCGTATGAGTGGCATGACGCGGCGGGCCAGTGGTTCCGCTCCTATGGCAACGAGAACTGGCTGTTTGATGCGCACGGCTTCATGGCCGAGCGCCACGCCAGCATCAACGACTTGGCGATCACCGAGGCCGAGCGTAAGTTCCACTGGCCCAGCGGGCGCCGGCCCGACGACCACCCGGGCCTGAGCGCACTGGGCTTGTAACCCGCGTTGACCTAAGGTGGGTGCGCCAGCAGAATGGCCGCCGCAGACACTGCCGCCGGGTGGGTCTGCGGCACTATTGTTTTTCGCCAACCCACCGGAATTGCATTATGAAAATCAGTGTTGAAACCACGGTTGCAGCCCTTATCGAGAAAGTGTGGCGTGCCTACACGACGCCGGCCGACATCGTGCAGTGGAATGCCGCGTCACCGGACTGGCACACCACCACAGCCCAGGTGGATTTGCGCGAGGGTGGCGCCTTCTCGTCGCGCATGGAGGCCAAGGACGGCAGCATGGGTTTTGATTTTGCGGGCACGTACACAAAAATCGTCAAGCATGCGTTGATCGAATATGCATTTGGCGACCGCACGGCCCAGGTCACGTTTACCGAGGGCGCGGGCGGCGTACAGGTGCGCGTGACTTTCGACGCCGAATCTACCTACTCCGTCGAGCAGCAGGAACAGGGCTGGCAGGCCATTCTGGGTAACTTCGCACGCCACGTGGAAGCCCTGGCCTGAACTTGCACCATCAGCTGGTCGAGCGGTTTTCGGCGGCCAGGTAGTCCAGAAAGGCTTGCAGCGGCATGGGTTTGGCGAAGTAGTAGCCCTGGCCGTACTGCACGCCCAGCGCGCTGAGCTGGGCCGCCTGGGCGGCGTTTTCAATGCCCTCGGCGACGACCTTGCTGTCCACCGCCTTGGCGATGGCGACGATCTCGGGGATCAGGCTGGAGCGCAGGCTGGCGTCTTCCATCTCGAACACAAAGGACTTGTCGATCTTCAGGAAGTCGGGTGCCACGCGCTTGACCATGCCCAGGTTGGAATAGCCGGTGCCGAAGTCGTCGATGGCGATCAGGTAGCCGTCGGCCTTGAGGCGCTGCAGCTCGGGCACGATCTCGGGCGAGAAGTTGTATTCGGTCACCTCCAGCTCGACCCGCAGGTCCTTGCGGCCGGTGGTATGCATGACGGCCTGCAGATGTGCATGGACCCGGTCGCGCTGCAGATTGTTGGGGAAGAAGTTCAGCGCGATCTTGAAGTCGGTTTGCGCGGGCAGGGCTGCACCCAGTTCGCGCAGGGCACAGGCGCTGATGGCGGTGTCAAACGCCCAGCCCAGGTTTTGCCGCACCAGCGCGGGTATGAACTGGTCGGGGTAGACCAGTTTTTTGCGGTCCTGCAACCGGGCCAGTACTTCGCAGCCTATGGTGCGTCCGCTGGCCAGGTCGCGGATGGGTTGATAGTGGCAGACCACGTTGTCGGGCCGGCACAGGTGGCGGATGCGGTAGTCCATGGACTGGTAGTGCCGGCAGCGCCGGGTCACCACGTCGGCGACCAGAAAGCCCAGCAGCCCACACAGGCCCAGAGCGCCCAGCAGCAGGGCCCAGTAGTCGGCCAATAGCTCGCGCAGCTGCAGCACCGACTGTGCCGAGAGCTGGACAAAGTTGGGCAGGGTGTTGCTGACCAGCAGCACAGCCCTGTGGGTGTCGAGCTGCAGGTGCGGCGTGTTGGGGCCGACTTGGGGGCTGGTCAGGTTGGCGTGTTCGCCACGGAATACCTGGGTGCGTTCGACGCCGCGGCCGGCCCACAGCGTGTCGCTGTGCTGCAGTTTGGCATCGCGGGTGGCGTTGTCGTCCAGTGCGACCTGGAAGGGGCCGCGTTCCACCAGGGTAACGAATACGGTTTCGTCGGCCAGCGGCAAGGGGGCGTTCAGGTAGTAGTGGCCGGCCTCGCCCTGCAGACCTCCGGTATTGGGTGCCAGCGGCGGGTAGATGTCGCCCAGGCTGGTGCTGCAGACCAATTGGCGCTGGCTGTCGAGGATGCCAATGTCGCCCACCACCCGGTGTTTGAACAGCAGGCTGCGTAGTTTGGTGCGGTTGTCAGCGGTGCAGTCTGCGGGATAGATGCTGTTGAGCTCCTGCAGCAGTGCAGTGACTTCCACGCGCCGGTTCTCCATGGTGCGGAATAGCGTGGCATGGCCGCGGTCGATCTCACGCACGCGCAGCCCGATGCCTGCCAGCACGATCGCCAGGCCCATGGCCAACGCCAGGACGCAGCCGCTCAGGCTGCCAACCAACCGCGGGCGGCGCCCAAGCGTACGCCTTAAGACAGGCATGGCTGCGTATTCCATCGTCCCGGCATGGTGGGCTCCCCTTACGGCTATTGATGGCGCTGGCCGGGTGCCGCCCCGGCGCAGAGCTGATGCATTATCAACACATTTATTCCGCTCCCAGGCGGTGCGCGCCTGTGCGGAATATGCCGCCGGATTTTAGGAGTGAAAATGCCGATGGCGCAGGTGGATTCTGCGTAGGCAGCTATCAAAAAATGAGTATGAATGGGTGCGGTGGTCTCAGACGCTATGGTAGGCCTGCTCCAGTGCTGCGATGTCCAGCTTGACCATTTGCAGCATGGCGGCAACTGCGCGCTGGGCGGCGGCGGTGTCGTCGCCCTGCATCATGGCAGTCAGGGTTTTGGGCACGATCTGCCAGGACACGCCGAACTTGTCGGTCAACCAGCCGCATTGCTGGGCGTGGCCGCCGACCATCAGCTGGCTCCACAGATGGTCCAGCTGGGCCTGGGTGTCGCAGGGCACGACCATGGAGATCGCCGGGGAGAAGTTGAAATACGGGCCACCGTTCAGGGCCACAAACTCCTGGCCATCCAGCACAAACTCCACCGTCATGACCGAGCCTATGGGCCGGTGCGTACTTTCCACGTAATGCGTGGTGCTGACGATGCGTGCGTTGGGAAAGACGGATACATAAAACTCCGCCGCCTCTTCGGCGGCTCCGTCAAACCACAGGCAAGGCCCGATTTTCTGCATGGAAATTACCTCCAGTCGCGGGTATGCAGGGTGCGAAATACTCCCTCAACTTCAGGACTGTAGCGCCCTGGCGGACCGGAAGTGGCTGTTTTATTGCTACCGTTTGTATAGCCGGTAACGGTGTGGTGCAGTACCTGCCAGGCAGAGCCACAGGCTTCTAGGGGCTGACTCCATGCGCCAATGTGGACACCGTTTGGCCATGGAGGTGCACGCGGTTGCGCCCAGCGGCTTTGGCCGCGTACAGTGCCTGGTCGGCCTGGTGCAGCACGGCTTGCCAGTGCGGGTCCTGGGCCGAGGCCAGGGCCACGCCCATGCTGGCCGAGATGGGCACGCGCTGGCCCTGGCTTTCACAGACCAGGGTGGCTATACCGCGGCGCAAGCGGTCACACACCTGCAGGGCTGCATCCACCGACACCTCGGGCAGGTAGAGCACGAATTCTTCTCCGCCGTAGCGTGCAAAAGCGTCGTGTTCGCGCAGCATGCTCTGGATGTACTGCGCGCAGCTGACCAGCACTTCATCACCCGTCGCATGGCCGTAGCGGTCGTTGATCTGCTTGAAATGGTCTAGGTCCATCAGCACCAAGGCGGCGCCTGCTGCGGGCTGTTTGGGCAACTGGGCTAAGAACCAGCGCCGGTTGCCCACCCCGGTGAGTGGGTCTGTCTGGGCCATGCGTTGCAGGTGCAGCTGCGAGCGCTCGTTCACCAGGGTGACCGTCAACAAGGCGATGCCGAAGTTGCACAGGATCTCCATGAAGAAAGTGTCCGCAACATTGCCCAGAAGGTCAGATCCGCGGAAGATGCTGAGCACCCGTATCAGGTAAAAAAGCGCTCCCAGCAGCATACATATGGCCAGGGGCTTACGCGACGGCAAGGGTTCCAGCCGCCCGTTACGCAAGATGCCGTACCCGGTCAGTGTCAGGCCCAGAATGGCGCCAGCATAGTAGGTAAGGCCGCGTAACTTGGCTTCGTAGGGGAAGCCGGTGGCAAGCCCCAGCAGAGCCACGCCCAGGGGCAGCAACAGGACCAGGCGGGTCTGTTTCCAGCGCCAGCGTCCTGCCAGTTCGGCGTAGCTGGCCCATAGCAGGCTGTAGCCCAACATGGTGCACAGCAGGCTGATATGCGGGCGCACCATGGTTGGCAAATCTATTCGGCCTGGATGCGTGATGGCGGATGTGAAGGTATATCCCCCCGCCAAGAAAACAAAGGCCAGGGCCAGCAGGCCGATGCCCTGTGTGCCCGAGGATTGCCTGCGCAGTTGCACGAACACCAGCGCCCCCAGCATGAAGGAAGTCTGGTGCAGGAACAGCACCGTGGGCAGGTGGATCTCTAAACTGGCAGCCATTTTTTATGTAGCCATGGGCGCGAACTGTCCATGCAGGCGCACGCAATTGCGGCCTGCGGCTTTGGCGGCATACAGGGCCTGGTCGGCCCGGTGCAGGACCGCGTGCCAATGGGTATCTTGCACGTTGGTAATGGCGATACCGAAGCTGGCCGAGACAGGCACGGGCCGCCCTTGGTTTTCGCATGCCAGTGCCGCCAGGCCCAGGCGCAGGCCTTCGGCGATGGCCTGCGCTTCAGCGGTGTTTGTCCGGGGCAGGTAGAGCACAAACTCCTCTCCTCCGTAGCGCGCGAACACCGCCTCTGGGGGCAACAGGCCCTGGATGCGATGGGCGCATGCCACCAGCACAGCGTCGCCGGTAGCGTGGCCGAACTGGTCATTGATGCGCTTGAAGTGGTCCAGGTCGATCAGCAGCATGGCGGCCCCTGACTCAGGGTGTGCTGGGAGCCGGCCCAGGAAGCTGCGCCGGTTGCCTGCGCCGGTCAGTGGGTCGGTCTGGGCCATCTTCTTCAATCGCACCTGGGTGCGGTCGTTGACCAACGAGATGGTCAGCAGGCACATGGCAAAGCCGCAGACAATTTCAACAAAGAAGGCATCCGCCACGTTGAGCAGAATTTTGGTTTCCTGGTGCATGTTGACGATGTTCAGCATGTAGACCAAGGCGCTTGCCACCAAGCTGCTGGCAAGTAGCGGCCTGTTCGGCAAGGGATCGATGCGGTTTTGCCGCAGCATGCTGTAGGCGGAAGACAGCAGCGCAACGATTGCGTAGCCGTGGTAAATGCTGGCACGCAACAGATTGTTCTGTGGAAATCCTGTGAGCCCGCCTAACAGCGCGATAGCCACCGGCAGAAGCAGCATCCACCGGTCTTGCTGCCAGTTTCCAGTACCTGCCAGTGTGTTGAAGCCACCCCACATCAGCGTGTATCCCAGTGTGCCAAATAACAAGCTCAGGTGCGGCCATACGGCCATGGCCACTGGAAGATGGTCCGTCATGCCCGCAATGGTTGCACCCGCAGCCAGCAACAAAAAGCTGGCGGCCAGCAGGCCCAAGCTAACGCGCTTGCTCTCATGCGATTGCTTGCGTACATGCATGAACACCAGTCCACCTATGAACAGGGAGGTGGTGTTGAGCAATAAAACCGTACGTAACTCGATCTCGAACGCCATGTCCTTGTGTTCGCCAAATGCGGATGGGGCGATATTGCGGGCGGCAGGACGTACGCGCTACACATCCGGGACAGCGTCTCCTGGCTATGATTTTAAGAGCCAATTGTGATGGCTGGATGTGCTGCAACACGGCATTTGGGCTGTGCATGGGGCCTGCCCAATGGGCCCTGCACTGCTGGATGACAGCTTCGCGACAAAGCCCGCCGTGCCACGGCTTGGCGGCTGCAATGCAGCATGAAGCTGCATTTGCGAAACACGGTCTATTTGGAGCCTTAAATAGACCGTGAACAGTTTCTCAAGACAGGCGTTGGTCCGTAGAGGGTTTTTTCCACAGATTGATGCCGCCGTCCACCGCATGCTGGTCGATCGCGGTGAGTTCTTCGGTGCTGAAGTGCGCGTTCTTCAGCGCACCGGCCAGTTCCACGATCTGCTCTGGGCGGCTGGCGCCGATCAGGGCCGAGGTGACGCGCGGGTCGCGCAACACCCAGGCGGTGGCCATCTGCGCCAGGCTTTGGCCACGGGCCAGGGCCATCTCGTTCAGTGCGCGCACATGGGCCAGGTTCTGCGGGCTCAGGTGGTCTTGCTTAAACGAGCTGCCGCCGGGGCGGTTGATGCGTGCGTCGGCGGGCACGCCGTTCAGGTACTTGTTGGTCAGCAGGCCCTGGGCCAGCGCGCTGAAGGCGATGCAGCCTATGCCCTGGTCACCCAGGGTGTCCAGCAGCTCTTCTTCGATCCAGCGGTTGAGCATGCTGTAGGACGGCTGGTGGATCAGGCAGGGCACGCCCATCTGCTTGAGGATGGCAGAGGCCTCGCGGGTCTTGCCGGCCGAGTAGCTGGACAGGCCCACATACAGTGCCTTGCCCTGTTGTACGGCCGTGGCCAGCGCACCCATGGTTTCTTCCAGCGGGGTGTCGGGGTCGAAGCGGTGCGAGTAGAAGATGTCCACATAGTCCAGGCCCATGCGCTGCAGGCTTTGGTCCAGGCTGGCTAGCACGTACTTGCGGCCACCGCCGCCCTGGCCGTAGGGGCCGGGCCACATGTCGTAGCCGGCCTTGCTGGAGATTACCAGCTCGTCGCGGTAAGGCCTGAAGTCGCGGCGCATGTGCTCGCCGAAATTGGTCTCGGCGCTGCCGTAGGGTGGGCCGTAGTTGTTGGCCAGGTCGAAGTGGGTGATGCCCAGGTCAAACGCTGTACGTAGCATGGCGCGCTGGGTTACCAGTGGTGTGGTGTCGCCAAAGTTGTGCCATAGGCCCAGGGTGATGGCAGGTAGCTGCAGGCCGCTGCGCCCAGAACGGCGGTACGGCATTTTGTCGTCGTAGCGGTCGGTTGCGGCGTGGTAGGTCATGTTCTGTCTCCAAGGCTGTTGTAAGCGGAGCAGGCATTCTAGGAAGGATCGCCACCATTTGTGCGGCAGCCGCACTATGCCCTGGCGGGGGACTCGGCTCCGGGGGGCTCAAGTTCGCAACTGGCCGAGTCTTTCGTGGGCGTCCATGGCCAGCAGGGCCAGCACGGCGACCAGCAGCAGGTAGTGCAGGCCGTATTGCAGCTTGACCTGCGGTGAGGCAATTTCCTGGGTTGTCGGGGCATTGCCCTTCAAGGCTGACCATACTTTGGGCAGCGCCAGGATGGCTATGACGACAAGGAGAGGGCTGGGCTTCCACCAGAACACCGCGCACAGCAGGGGCATGCCCAGCAGCCACAGTTTGTTCGAGATGACAGAGACGATGCGCCCTCCATCCAGCGGGGTCAGGGGAATCAGGTTGAACAAGTTCAGCACGAAGCCCGCGTAGGCAATCGCCATCCACAATGCCTGGCCGTTCTCGCGGGCATAGAGATAGCATAGAAAGGCGCCGGCGGTGCCCAGCATGGGTCCAGCCAGGCCGACATAGGCCTCAGTTTCCGGGTCGAGCTGGGTGGTTTTGAGCGAGATCCAGGCGCCGACAAATGGAATGAAGACCGGCATGCCCACTTCCAGGCCACGCTTTTTCGCGGCGATGTAATGGCCCATCTCGTGCAGGAACAGCAGGCCGATGAAGCCCAGGGCATAGGGCCAGCCATAGTGCATGCTGTAGACGAAAACCGACACCAGCATGCTGCCGCTGGACACCAGCAATTTGCCCAGCTTACCCGCGAATAGCAAGGCCAGCAGGAACTTCATGCGTTAGCCCCGAGCTGCTGCAGTGCCGCCTGGTAGGCCGCGCCGATTTGTTTGCTTTTACGTTCCGCCAGGGCCTGTAATTCGCTGCCCAGGGAGGCCACCTTGTCGGGGTGGTATTCACCCATCAGCCGGCGGTAGGCGTTGCGGATGTCTTCCAGGCTGGCGTCGGGTGACAGTTCCAGTACCTGGTGCCAGGGCGGGTCCAGGGAGGCGGGCGCCACGTGGCTGGGCGCTTTGGCGGTAAATAGCGAGACCACCCAGTAGCCCAGTACCAGGCCACCGATGACGATGATGATTTCTGTGGTACTCAAGGAGCGTTCTCTGCAGGAGCAAATCGCAGGCGCGCATTCAGCAGCGCGGGCATTTCGGAGCTGGCTTCGTCTTCGCAGGCGATCTGCTCGTCTAGTCGCAGCAGGCATTGCGCCTTCACTTGCGTCAGGGTCGTCGGGTCTAGCAGGCGCAGGCAGGCGGCTTCGAAGTCTTCCACCACCGGCTGGGTGGCGCATAGCTTGCGCACCAGGTTCAATGCGAACGGCGGGCAGCTCAGGCATTCGAATGCCAGCGTGCCAAATGGTCCGTTTTGCAGGCCCAGCGTGTGCCGTCGACGCCACAGCAGCAGCAGCGCAGTGGCATTGCTCAGGTACATCAGGGCTAGCGCCGGCACCACGGCCCACAGCCCGGCGCGGGTGAACAGCCCCAGCGGTAGGCCTACGAAAAGACAGGCGGCCGACAGCCAGATCCATGGAGTGAATACCCGCAGCGCCGGTAAAGTGTCCAGCACCCGTGGTGTGGCGCGGACTTGTGTCGTACCGGCATAGCGCCAGCGCAGCACGAACAACTGCCGGTGCGGCGTGAGTGGGTTGGGCAGATAAGGTTCACGGCCGCGTATCTTCCAGCGCTGCGAGCCAAAGGCGGCCAACCAGCCGGCACGCCTGTGTACCAGCACGGCCTGGTTGCCCGACAACAGTCGTGCCGAGTCGTAGAGGTAGAGAGCCAATGCCAGCAGCATCAGCGCCGAAGCGGCATCCACGCCTATTTGCGCTTGAACAGCTTGCCTATGCTGCCCAGGAACACTGCGGCCGCAGCAGCCACCAGCTTCCAGGAGGCCGCCAGAACGCCTACCAGCACCTTCCAGAAGCCGGTCTTGGTGGCCACTGCGGCTGCGCCGCCGGCGACGAGGGCCGCCAAGCCGAATTGGGCAATGCGGTCACCGGACTTGAATTCAGAGTACTTTTCGCCGGCTTTGAACTCGAAGCCTGTCAGCACGGACTTGAATTCCTTGACATCTGCGTCCAGTGTTTCGGGGCTGGATACCAGCACCGCGCTTTCGTAGCCTGTGCGGCCCAGCAAGCGTACGGTGTAGTTGATGATGGGCCGGTCGTGGCTGGCAGAGCGTAGCCGCAGCGCCCACTCCAGGTGCTTGGTGGTGGGGTCGTAGTGCGGGGGAATGTACCAACCGTCGGTATACAGATCAGGCATGCCACGTTTGCGGCGCTCTTCGTTGCTGGGGCCGTCGTGGCTCTTGAGCTGCTTGAGCAGTTCGTCAGCATCGATCTTCTCGTCGTCTTTCACGTAGCCGGCCGGGTCGAATGAGAATGCGGCCCACCAAGAATTGCCCATCAGGATGTTTTCGGCCGAGGGTAGATTGCCCGTCAGCTCCAGAAACTTGGAGCCATTGGTGGTATCCAGGAATTGCGAGTCCTTGGGTATTTTCAGTTCAGCCTTGTCTTCCAACGCGGCGGTAACCGGGCCGTTTTGCCAGGCCAGGGCCTTGAGGGCGGCGTTCGGGTCTTCAGAGGTGGCAGCTTGCGTCAAGGTACCCAAGGTCAGAATAGCTATCGCTAGAGCGGCGTGCCTGAATCTCAACATATTTCCCCAATCATGCTGTATGGGCCTCGAGTGGCTGCATTGCATTTGTCCACTCGGAGCACTTGTGTCTATTTGTAAATGACGCAGCAGATTATTGACCGGCGGATCTGATGGAACGAAGGGAATGGAGCAGGTGCTCATTCTTTTGAATGAAAACACAGCTTAGCGCGCCCAACATTTAGGAGGTGCTAAGTTAGTGGTGGCAAATGGCGTACTTCAGGCCGTGGGGCGGGGTAGCTCTATGACAAAGCAGGCGCCACCGCCTTCGCGGCCTTCGCAGCGGACGCTGCCACCGTGGCGTTCGGCGATGGACTTGACCAGGGCCAGGCCCAGGCCTACACCGCCATCGCGTTCGCTGGCGCCGGGCAGGCGGTAGAAGGGCTCAAAGATGCGTTCGCGCAGCTCGGCCGGTACGCCGGGGCCGCGGTCGAACACGCGCAGCACCGCGTTGCCGCCGTGCCGCTGCAGGGTGACGTCCACCTCGCCACTGGTGTAGCGGCGGGCGTTTTCCAGCAGATTGCGTACGGCGCGGCGCAGCAGCTTGGCCACACCCTGTACCTCGTAGCTTTGGTCGGGCTCGCCTTCCACGCCGACCTCGAACGAGGCATCGGTGCGGGCGCATTCTTCGGCCACCAGGCCGGTCAGGTCCACCTCTTCCACCGTGCCTAGGTCGGCTTCCTTGGCGTCTAGCCGGCTGGCCAGCAGGATTTCGTCCACCAGCTGGTCCAGCTCGGCGATGTTTCGGCTGATCTCATTTTTGAAAGCCGGGGAGGGCGAGGAGCCCATGAGCTCGATGCCCATGCGGATGCGCGTCAACGGCGAGCGCAGTTCGTGCGAGGCATTGGCCAGCAGCGACTTTTGCGACTGCAGCAGGGTTTTGTGCGAGGCCACCAGGGTTTCGATGCGTTCGGCGGCGGTGTTGAAGCGCTGCGCCAGCAGGCCGGCCTCGTCGCGGCCATGGATGGGCACGCGTACCGACAGGTCTCCGGTGCCCCATTGCTCCACGCTGCGTTGCAGCGATTCCAGCCGCCGTGTCAGGCGCCGGATGATGGGGTACATGGCCAGTGCCATGGCAATGCCGACCATGCCCAGCGTCCAGAAGAAGCCGAACGGCGGCCGCAGCCACCAGGTGCGCGCCGGGCGCGGCAGGTGGATCAGCACCCGCTGGCCGTCGTGCATGCGGACCACGAATTCGGGGCCGCGGTTGTCCATGGTTTCGGGCGAAGGTGGGGGCAACTCTGTCAGGTCTTCACCGTCGTCCGGTAAGGCCGGGGCTGCCGGGGCGCTGGCGGGCGGGACGATCTGCAGGCCGTCGGGCGAGACGCGCAGTTGGCGGGTCGTGCCCTTGCCGATGATTTCGCCGGCCCGGTTGCGTATCACCAGGTCGTGCAGCGGCGGGTCGGCTGCCATGCGCCAGGCCAGGCCGACCAGCAGCATCAGCACGGCCAGGGCCAGCAGCACAGCCAGCCAGATGCGCACATACAGGCGCTGCAGCAGCGAGGGCAGGGAGGGTTGCATCGGGACGTAGTCCATCTCAGTTCTATCCGGTCGGGCTGTGGAGCCGCAAAATGTACCGCGCTTCTGTGCGGCACCGCAGAGAGAACCGGACGGCGGGCTAGTCTTGCTGTTTGGCGAAGACGTAGCCGGCGCCGCGTACGGTGACGATGCGGCGCGGGTTCTTGGAGTCGGTCTCAATGGCGGCGCGGATGCGGCCCATGTGCACGTCGATGGAGCGGTCAAAGGCCTCGAGTTCGCGGCCGCGCACGGCTTCCATGATCTGGTCGCGCGTCAGCACGCGGCCGGCACGTTCGGCCAGCGCCACCAGCAGGTCGAACTGGTAAGAGGTCAGGTCGGCCGGCTGGCCGTTGACGGTAACGGAGCGCGCGTCGCGGTCGATCTCCAGCGAGCCGAAGCGCAGCACTTTGTTGGCGGTGTTGGCGGTGTCGCCCTGGCGGCGCAGGATGGCGCGGATGCGCGCCAGCAGTTCGCGTGGCTCGAAGGGCTTGGGCAGGTAGTCGTCGGCACCCAGTTCCAGGCCGATGATGCGGTCCAGCGGGTCGCCCTTGGCGGTCAGCATCAGCACTGGCACCTGGGCGATGTCGCCGGTGCTGTTGCGGATGCGTTTGCACACTTCCAGGCCGTCCAGGTCGGGCAGCATCAGGTCCAGGATCACCAGATCGGGACGGGTCGGGCCGCTCTGGCCCTGCAACTGCGCCAGACCGCCCATGGCCGTAGGCTGGTGCGACACGTTGAAGCCGGACTGGCCCAGGAACTCGCCGACCATGCTGGCCAGGCGGGTGTCGTCTTCGATCATTAGCAGGTTTGCGCTCATGGGGTATCCGTTAAGTGGTCTGGCCGTTGGGAAAGCATTTGTAAAGCACGATGGTGCGCCTTTGCCGCCAATATGGGTTGTAGCCACCGTAAAGATAGGTAAATACTTTACATCCAAATTGCTATCAAATAAATAGCTTCCGGCGCTTGCTCCTTCTGCGCTAAAGACGGTTTTTGCCGTATCAGCCTTTGTTCCGCTGCATACGCCACAGCAGCAGCAATAGCAGCATGGGCGGGATCGCGGTCAGGCCAGTGGCCACGAAGGCCGTGGCGTAGGCGCCCAGCAGGCCATAGGTGGGCGTGAGCGTTTCGACGGCAATTCCAGAGAATCCTTTCAGGAACTTGCCCAGCAACGCGTAGGTCGAGGACAGCATGGCGTACTGCGTGGCGGTGTAGCCCAGGCTGGTCAGGCTGGACATATAGGTCACCAGGGCGACGCCGGCAAAGGCCTGTGCAAATGCATCCAGCGCCATCACCGCGGCAAAAACCTCGGTGCTGGCATGGAAGCTGAGCAAGGCGAATGCAGCCGTGCCGAAGCCTTCGAGCACCAGCCCCGCCACCAGCGTGGGCAACAAGCCCAGCCGGATGGCGCTGATGCCGGCCGCCGCGATGCCCAGGAAGGTGGTGACCAGGCCAAAGGAGCCGCGCACCCAGGCTACCGTGTCTTTGGCGAGGCCGAGGTCGTGGTAGAACGGGTTGTACATCGGCCCCATCACAAAGTCGGGCAGGCGGTACAGCGCCACCATCAACAGCATGACCAGTCCGGCGACCTTGTGCTTGGCGAAGAAATCGACGAACGGCCCGACGATGGCATCAGCCAGGCCGCGCAAGGTCCACAGCGAGGGCTTCTGCTGCAGCACCACATCGGCACGCGCCGGCTCGGATGCGTACAGGGTTGCCACCATGCACAGCGCCATCAGCACCGCCATGCCCACATACGACATGCTCCATCCGACACGGGCCGCGGCGGCGATGATCAAGGCATCGGTGATGAGCAGGGCCACGCGGTAGCCTACCTGCGCCGCCGAGGTCATCAGGCCCACCTCGTCCGCGTCAGCGGCCGACTCGATACGCCAGGCGTCGATGGCGATGTCCTGCGTGGCCGAGGCAAAAGCCGTCAGCAGGGCGAACGCGCCTATGGCGGCCAGCCCGCCGGCCGTGCCTACGGTAGCCATGCCCAGCAGCCCTATGGTGACCAGGATCTGGCATAGCAGCATCCAGCCGCGGCGCCGGCCCAGGCGGCCCAGCAGCGGCACATCGATGCGGTCTACCAGCGGCGACCAATACACCTTGAACGCATAGGCGAATCCAACCCAGGAAATGAAGCCTATGGCCACCAGGCTGGTGCCGTCGTCCCGCAGCCAGTAGCCAAAAGTATTCGCGGTCAGCAAAAAGGGCAGGCCCGAGGCAAAGCCCAGCGCCAACATGACCGCCACCTTGGGCTGCCTGAGTTCTCTCAGCACCTCCATCGCTGAACGTTTGCGGCGCGGGGCGGAGGCAGGCTCTGGCTGAGGGGAGATCGGGGTACTGGCAGAAGAGGGGGACGTCATCCGGGAATAATACTTGCTGCGTTATAGATGGCTTGCAATATGGAAAGTAGCTACAAATGCAGTTGAAAGTAGGTTGGATGTCGTTTTGCTTGGGTCTGGCCTTGGTGCAGACACCCTCGGTGTGGGCGCGCGACGGCGTGGACGTGGGGGGCAACTCGGCCTTCTCCAAGCTGGTGTCGGCCGACCAGGTGGAGGAAACCGCCAAGCTGCAATACCAGCAGACTTTGCAGCAGGCGCAGCAAAAGCAGGCACTGGCGCCCGCCGATCACCCGCAATTGGTGCGTTTGCGCCGCATTGCGCAGCGCATCATTCCGTATACCGCCGACTGGAACCCGCGCGCCAAGGACTGGAAGTGGCAGGTCAACCTGATCGGCAGCAGCCAGATCAACGCCTGGTGCATGCCCGGCGGCAAGATCGCCTTCTACACCGGCATTCTGGACAAGCTGCAGCTCAACGACGACGAAGTCGCCGCCGTGATGGGCCATGAAATCGCCCACGCCCTGCGCGAGCATGCGCGTGAACGCATGGGTAAGTCCGCCGCCACCAATCTGGGCGCGAATCTGCTCAGCCAGCTGCTGGGTGCCGGCACTCTGGGCCAGCAGGTGATTGGCGGTGGCGCACAGCTACTGAACCTGCAGTTCAGCCGGTCCGATGAAACCGAGGCGGACCTGGTGGGCCTGGAGCTGGCAGCCCGCGCCGGCTTCGACCCGCGTGCCGGCATCAGCCTGTGGAAGAAAATGAGCGCCCAGAATACGGGGGCTCCGCCGCAATGGCTGAGCACCCACCCGGCCAGCAGTACGCGCATCGCCCAGATCGAGAAGAATCTGCCCAAGGTGTTGCCGCTGTACGAGCAGGCCAGGAAAAGTTAAACCCTGAAAGTTCTATGCGATGGTGACCTGCTACCTGCGTTATGTGATCGATCCCTACAAGCTCGCCGAATTCGAGCATTACGGCAAGCTGTGGATTCCGCTGGTGGAAAAATTTGGCGGCCAGCACCACGGCTACTTTCTGCCCTCCGAGGGGGCGAACAACATCGCGCTGGCGATGTTCACCTTCCCGTCGCTGGCCGAGTACGAGGTGTACCGCGCCGCGTCCCTGCAGGACCCGGAATGCCAGGCCGCCTTCCGCTATGCCGGAGAGACGCGCTGCATCCTCAGCTACGAGCGCAGCTTCTTCCGGCCTATGTTTTCCTGAGTTTCCAGGATTTAAGTAAAAAGAGCTGCCGGCGCAGGTATCACCTTCACCAGCAGCTCTTTTTTTGATAGCAATACAGGTGAGCGTCAGGCTGACGTGGCCGGGTCTATCAGCGCCAGCAGCGGCGCATAAATGTGCGCACCAGCGGCGATGATGGGGTTGCCCTTGTGCAGCCCGTTGTGTGCCAAGAAGTCATTTACCTGGCCGCCGGCCTCGCGCACCAGCACGATGGCGGCCAGGCAGTCCCAGGAGTTGATGTGCGGCTCGTAGTAGCCAATCAACCGGCCGGCCGCCACATAAGACAGCATCAGCGCACCCGAGCCGTTGCGGATGAACATGCCGCCCGCCTCCAGCACCCGGCCCAGAAACGGCACAAAGGCGCTGACCGGCACGCGGTGTGAGAAGCCCACGCCCAGCACGCCTTCGGTGATGCTGTGGGCCTGGTGCGCATGGATGGGCTGCTGGTTGACGAAAGCGCCGTGGCCGTCGCAGGCGTGGAACATCTCGTTGCTGTTCGGGTCGAACACCACGCCGATCACCGGCTTGCCCTGGTGGGTCACGGCGATGGACAGGCACCAGGCATGCATGCCGTTGACGAAGCAGGCGGTGCCGTCGATCGGGTCTATGACCCACAGATAGGCCGCGTCCTCGCGGTCCAGCCCGCCTTCTTCGCCCAGAAAGCCGTCGTCTGCAAACTGCGCCAACACCTGGGCGCGGACGTACAGCTCGGTGTCTTTGTCGGCGGCGCTGACCATGTCCTGTAAACCCTTGGACTCAATCACCAACTGGTCGCGCTGGCGGAACCATTCCAGGGCCTGCATGCCGGCCTGGCGGGCAATGCTCTGGGCCAGCGCGTAGCGCGCGGCAATAGCTGCGGTGCTCATGCCTGGCCTCCTACGATGCAAACTCCGTGCTGGGCGAAGCGGATACCGACCGACGCGCCCACGGCCAGCGGTTGGTGCATATCGGTCTGGCGCACAAACAATTCGCCCAGCGGCGATTCCACGGCGTACTGCATCTCCGTCCCCAGGAAGGCCGCGTGGCGGACCTGGCCGACCAGGGCGTCGCTGCCGGTGGCGGCCGTGAGCTGCACAGCGTCCGGCCGCACGGCGATGCGTATGTCGCCGCGGTAGGCGCGCGGGTTGGCCAGTGGCACGGCCAGGCCGCCCAGCAGGCAGTCGGCCTTGCCGTCCGCCAGGGCGCCGCGCACGCTGCCGCTTACACGGTTGGCGTCGCAGATGAAGTCGGCCACGAACTCGTCTGCCGGGGTGTCGAACAGTTCGCGCGGCGTGCCCTGCTGGGCGATGCGCTGGTTGTTCATCACGATGATCTGGTCGGACACGGCCAGGGCTTCTTCCTGGTCGTGGGTGACGTAGACCGCGGTGAGCTGCAGGCGCTGCTGGATCTCGCGGATTTCCTCGCGCACGCGGCGGCGCAGCTTGGTGTCCAGGTTGGACAGCGGCTCGTCGAGCAGCAGTACCTGGGGTTTGAGCACCAGGGCCCGGGCCACGGCCACACGCTGCTGCTGGCCGCCGGAGAGTTCGCTGGGCAGGCGCGGGCCGAAGTCGGTCAGGCCGACCAGGCGCAGGCCTTCCATGGCCTGCTCGCGTGCATCGGCCTTGCGGGCACCGCCCACCTCCAGGCCGTAGGCCACGTTTTCCAGCACCGTCATGTGCGGGAACAGTGCGTACGACTGGAACACCATGCTAACGTTGCGCTCGATGGCCGACTGCTGGGTTACGTCCTGGCCGGCGATGAAGATGCGCCCTTGGCTCACATGTTCCAGCCCGGCTATCAGCCGCAGCGTGGAGGTCTTGCCGCAGCCGCTGGGGCCGAGCAGGGTGACCAGCGTGCCCTGCGGAATGCTGAAAGACACATCGTTGACGGCGACGACCTTGCCGTATTGTTTGGTGACGCGCTCGAAGACCAGCGCGCCCTGCGTTGCGGCAGTGCTCATGATTCCACCTTTAAAGAAAATACCGGGGCAGGGGCGGCACCCTCTACCCGTTCCACTCTGCGCAGCCGGCGTTTGCCGACCAGACTCTGTGCGGCCAGCACGATCACCAGCATCACCACGATCAGCGCGCTGGAATAGGCGATGGCAATGCCGTACTGCCCGTTCTCCACCAGGCCGACGATGTAGGCCGTGGCCATGTTGTACTTGGCGCTGACCAGGAACACCACCGCACTGATCGAGGTGATGGAGCGCACAAAGCTGTACACCAGGGCTGCGCTCAGCGCCGGCCGCATCAGTGGCAGGATGACGCGGCGCGCGGTAGTGAAACTGTTGGCGCCCAGCATGGTGGAGGCTTCATCCAGGCTGCGGTCCAGCTGGCTCATGGCCGCCATGCCGCCACGCAGGCCTACCGGCATGTTGCGGAACACAAAGCACAGCAACAGGATGGCGGCGGTGCCTGTCAGCTCAATCGGCGGCACGTTGAAGGCCAGGATGTAGCTGATGCCGATGACGGTGCCAGGGATGGCAAAGCTCAGCATGGTGGCAAATTCGAATGTACCCTTGCCGGCAAACTTTTGCCGCACCAGCAGCCAGGCGGCGACCAGGCCGAGGGCGGCGGTCAGCGGCGCCGAGATGCCGGCAATCATCAGGCTGGTGAACAACGAGTCCCAGGCCGTGCCTATCCAGCGCAGGCCATGGCCGTCGGACTCGATGCCGAAAGCGCTGGCGTAGTGGCGCAGTGTGAAGCTGTTGTCGCGGCCCCATTGGTTGACGAAGCCACCGGCTAGGATCATGCCGTACAGCACCAGGGTAAAGCCGGTCCATAGCGTGGCGATGACTGCCAGCACGGCCGACAGGCGCCGGTCCAGCCCGGCGTGTTGGCCGTTGTCGGCCTTGCCGGTGACCGTGGTGTAGGACTTGTTGCCCAGCCAGTGGCGCTGGGCCAGGAAGGCGCTGACGGCGAACACCAGCAGGATCAGGCCGAGCCCGGCTGCACGGCCGCCGTCGTTCTGCGCACCGACAATGGCGAAATAGATTTCAGTCGACAGCACCCCAAAATTGCCGCCCAGCACCATAGGGTTGCCGAAGTCGGCCATGCTTTCGATGAAGGCCACCAGGAAGGCATTTGCCAGACCCGGGCGCATCAGCGGCAGCGAGACGCGCCAGAAGGTGGTCCAGCGCGAGCCGCCCAGGGTTTGCGAGGCTTCTTCCACCGAGGGGCTCACGCCCTCGACCACACCGATCAGCACCATGAAGGCGATGGGCGTGAACGACAGTAGCTGCGCCAGCCACACGCCGTAAAAGCCATAGAGGCCGCGCCCTGCGGGAACCTGGAATACGGAAGCCACCCAGGCCGACACCACACCGCTGCGGCCGAACAAGAGGATCAGCGCTAGGCCAATGACGAAGGGCGGCGTGATGATGGGCAGCACCGTGAGCGCACGCAGGATGCGTTTGAAGCGGAAGCCGGTGCGTGTGACCACCAGCGCAAAGGTCAGGCCCAGCAGGGTCGAGCCGGCGGCAGTGCAGAGCGCCAGGAAGACTGTGTTCCAGGCCACGCCGCAACCACGGGCACTGGCCACGCAGGCCAGCGACCAGATGCGTCCATCGGCCACGCGGGCCCAGGCAGCGTGCAGGCTGTAGCCGGTCTCTTGTTCAAACGCGCCGGCCAGCACGCGCAGCACCGGGAACATCACGAACAAGCCCACCAGGGCCGCCAGCATGGCGATGACACCGCAGACGAATACATCGCCGCGACAAGCGCCCATCCAGGCGGCGCCGGTGCTGAGCACAAACAGGGCGCTGGTGGTGAACAGCAATGCTCCCCAGCCCAGGCCGGGCAGACCGGCGGCGCTTGGCCCCCAGCCTAGATAGGCCAGCCACAGCAGGGCTGCGGTGGCCAACCCGCACAGTCCCGCGCCCTTGGCTCGGCGCTGTAAGGGCAGCAGGCAGACCAGGGCCACCAGTGCCGGCCATAGCACCAGGGGTAGCAGGCCGTAGCGCTGCAGGCCTAGCACCTGCCACAAGGCGCCGGCGGTCTGCGCGTCGCCGGGCCAGCCGGTGTGCAACCATTCGCCGCCGAACAGGCCGGCTTCCTGTACGTGCCAGGGCGCCAGCACGCTTGCCATCAAAGCCAGCCAGAGCCAGCCGCGTAAAGACTTCATCACAAACTTTCTTTCAGGGGGCGGATCAGCGCGACAGCGAGAAGATCTCGTCGTCCCAGCGTTTCAGCAGGCGCTTGCGAACTTCGTCGCTCCCGTATTTGGCGAAGTCGTAGTTGATGGTCTTGACGGTTTCCAGGCGCGGCGCCTTGGCGGGGATGGTGGCGGCCTTGTTGGACGGCACCTGGTAGGAGCCGGCTTTGACGGCCAGGGACTGCACATCGGCGCGCAGCGCGAACTCATAGAAGCGCTTGGCAGTGGCCATGTTTTTCGCGCCCTTGACCAGGCTCATGGAGCCGATCTCGTAGCCCGTGCCTTCGCAGGGCGACACCACTTCCACCGGGAAGCCGGCGATGGTTTCCTTCAGCAGGTCGTGCTGGAAGGTGATGCCAATACCGGTTTCACCGCGTGCAAGCGCCTTGGCCGGTGCCGAGCCGCTCTTGGTGTACTGGCCCACGTTGTCGTTCATTTTCTTCATGAACGCGAAGGCTTCGTTCTCGCCCTGCAGCTGGGCCAGCGTGGCGATAGTGGCATAGGCGGTGCCGGAGGAGTTGGGGTTGGCGATCTGGATCTCGCCCTTCAGGGCTGGATTCAGCAAGTCCTTCCAGCATTTGGGCGGAGCGATGTTCTTCTGCTTCAGCACCTCGGGGTTGTAGCCAATGCCCAGCAGGCCGGCATAGATGCCCACCGTGCGGTAGCCGGAGATTTCGGCCTGCTTCTGTGCCCAGGGCTGCAGCTTGTCGAGCAGGGGTGATTTATAGACCTCGGTGTAGCCGGCGGCTGCGGCCTGGAGGTGCGGATCGCCGGTGCCGGCCCACCAGATGTCGGTCTTGGGGTTGCTGGCTTCGGCGCGGATCTGGGCAAAGATTTCGCCTGCGCTTTTGCGCACCATGGATACCTCGACCTGGGTTTCCTTTTCAAACGCGTTGCGCATCAGCTCACACCAGTCGTTGTCGGCTGCGCACAGCACGTTGAGGCGGTCTGCAGCCTGACTGGCCAGGGGCAGTAGCAGCAGCGCGGCGAGCGCCAGTTTGGGGGATGTATTGCGTTTCATGCTTGTGTCTCCAAGGTCGATGGCAGAGGGGTGCAAACGCGTTGCACACGTGTGCAATGTAGATCACACACGAAAACCATGCACTAGGGTCTTCCCTCGGAAGCCTCTGGTCTCTGGTAAGTGCTAGATGCGGGTGCTGCTGCGGCCCATGAGCGTGACCGGCACTTGCAGCGTGCGACCGGGCATGTCGGGCTCGGCCATGCGTTCGGCCAGGCAGGCAACTGCGCTTTGGGCCAGTGCATCCACGTCCTGGCGCAGAGTGGTCAGTGCATAGGCCGAAAGGCTGGCCATGGGGATGTCGTCAAAGCCTATGACCTGGAAATCCTCAGGTACCCGCAGCCCCATATGCTGGCGTGCGCCGTCCACCAGGCCACAGGCCAGCACGTCGTTGGCGCAGAAGATGCCGTCTGGCCGGGTCGGCGTGTCGGATAGCAGCGTCTGCACGGCATCGAAGCCGCCGGCATAGCTGGCCGCGGGAGCGTCCACGCAGCGCAGGCTGAGCTCGCCGCGCTGCGCGGCAGGCGCCAGGGTCTGCACGAATCCCTCGCCACGGATGCGGGCGCTGTAGGTGGCGGTAACGGAGCTGAGGAAGACCAGCTTGCGTGCACCCTGCGCGACCAGGGCGCGGGCTGCCATGGCACCGCCGGCAAAGTGGTCGCTGTTGACTACGTCCACACCTTCCAGATCGGGCGAGCGGTTGATCATGGCCACGGGCACGCGCAGCCGCAGGTATTCCTGGGCTAGCTCTATGGGCGGTGTGCCCGAGGTCAGGATGACCCCGGCAATCCGGTACTGCAGCAGGTGCCGCAGCGATTTGGCCAGCTGCTCTGGCTCGCTGGCGTCCATCAGCAGCGGGGCCAAGGAGCGCAGTGCCAGGTGGTGGGTGATGGGCCCGAGCAGGCTCTGCAGAAAGGGGTCGCTAAAGCCCTTGACCACCACGCCGACGAGATTGCTCTGGCGTTGGATCATGCTGCGCGCCAGCATGTTCACCTGGTAGCCCAGAGCCTCGGCGGCGCGTTGCACCTTTTCCCGGGTTTCGGGCGAGACGCTGGCGCCTTCCGTGAAGGTGCGCGATACCGCCGAGCGCGACACCCCGGCCTTGCGCGCCACGTCGGCGGCGGTGATCCAGGACGAATGGTTGTCGGTGGCCATGGGGCGATGCCGGTTTACAGCGCGAAGTCGTAGTCGATGGTGATAGGCGCGTGGTCGGAGAACTTCACATCCTTGTAGATGTGCTCGCTGCGTGCCAGGGCTGCGATGGCTGGCGTGGCCAGGTGGTAGTCCAGCCGCCACCCCACGTTGTTGGCATAGGCCTGGCCGCGGTTGCTCCACCAGGTGTAGGCGGTGTCGGTGGCGGTGGGCTGCAGTTGCCGGTACACGTCGACCAGGCCCAGGCCTTCGGCGGCCAACGGGTCCAGGTCTGCACGGGCCAGCAGGTGGGTCATCCAGGCGCGCTCTTCGGGCAGGAAGCCGCTGTTTTTCTGGTTGCCGCGCCAGTTTTTCAGGTCCATGGCCTGGTGGGCGATGTTGACGTCCCCACAAAGGATGAAATCGCGGCTTTGCTTTAAGGCGGTCAGGTAGGGGCGCATTTCGGCCAGAAAGCGGAACTTGGCCTGCTGTCGCTCGTCACCCGAAGAGCCGCTGGGAAAGTAGCAGCTGATGATGGAGAACTTGCGCTTGGGCGTGTCAAAGCGCAGTTCCACGTAGCGGCCTTCGGCGTCAAATTCCGGTGAACCATAGCCCGTCACGACTTCGCTAGGGGTATGTTTGCTGTACACGCCCACGCCGGAGTAGCCCTTCTTTTCGGCGAAGTGAAAGTAGCCTTGCAGGCCGGCCATTTGTTCGAATTTGCCCTGCACATCGGCCGCCTGGGCCTTTACTTCTTGGACACAAATACAATCCGGCGCAGTGGCGGCGATCCAGGCTTCTACGCCTTTGGTGGCAGCCGAGCGGATACCGTTTAAATTCAGGCTGGTTAATTTGAACAAGGAATTCCCCCATGGTGGAAAGTAAAGCGCCGGGCAGTTTGGCGCAGGATTTTGTGCAGTTCGCGGTCGATGCGGGGGTGCTGCGCTTTGGTGAATTCAAAACCAAAGCCGGCCGCTTAAGCCCCTACTTCTTCAACGCTGGCTTGTTCGACGACGGCGCCCGCATGCAGCGTCTGGCCGAATTCTATGCACAGGCCTTGCTGCACAGCGGCATCGAGTTTGACATGATTTTCGGCCCGGCCTACAAAGGCATTCCGCTGGCCGCCACTGTGGCGGTGGAGCTGGCCCGGCATGGCCGCAACCTGCCATTTGCCTACAACCGCAAGGAAGCCAAAGACCACGGCGAGGGTGGCACCCTGGTAGGCGCGCCGCTCAAGGGCCGGGTGCTGATCGTGGACGACGTGATGTCGGCCGGCACAGCCGCCCGCGAGTCGATTGCCCTGATCCAGGCTGCCGGCGCCACGCCCCATGCGGTGGTGATTGCGCTGGACCGCCAGGAAATGGCGACCGAGGCTGGGCGTGATGTACCCCACAGCGCGGTGCAGTATGTGCGTGACCAATTGGGCATGCAGGTGTGCGCTATTGCGAAGCTGGCCGACTTGCTGCAATATTTGGAAACAAATGGCACAGACGAATTACGGGCTCACTACCCGAAGGTGCTGGCATATAGGCAGCGCTACGGCGTAGACAAAGGAACCGTGTGATAGCTTGGGTGAGGTGTTTGGGGATGTTTGCTCTGTGTGCTGGCCTGCACCTTGGTACGGGCGCGCAAGGCATCTTCACCTGCATAGACGGGCGGGGCAAGCGTCTCACCTCTGACCGGCCGATTCCCGAATGTATGGACCGCGAGCAAAAAGAGCTCAACTCCAGCGGCACGGTGAAACGCAGTGTTGCCCCCGTGCTCACCCCGCAAGAAGAAGCCGCCCAGGCCGCCCTGGAGAAAAAGGACACGGAAGACAAGGCCCGTGCCAACGAAGAGCGCCGGCGCAACCGCGCGCTGCTGGCCCGCTACAAGAACCAGGCCGCGCACGACGCCAGCCGCAGCGAAGCCCTGACCCAGGTGGACGAGGTGATCCGCGCGGCCAATACCCGTTTGGCCGATCTGGCGCAGCAGCGCAAGTCCCTGGACGCAGAGATGGAGTTTTACGCCAAGGACCCCAGTAAAGCACCGTTTGCCCTGCGCCGCCGCATGACAGACAACGACGAGAGCGTGCTGGCCCAACAGCGCTTCATCGCCAACCAGCAGCAAGAGAAGCAGCGCGTGAACGACCGCTTCGACGAAGAGCTGGCCCGGCTCAAGCCCCTGTGGAGCGGGGCCCGCTGAGCCGCCGGGTTATCAGGCCAGCTTGGCCTTCAGCAGTTCGTTGATCTGCCCTGGGTTGGCCTTGCCCTGGCTGGCCTTCATGATCTGACCCACCAGCGCGTTCAAAGCTTTGCTGTTGCCGGCTTTGAACTCGGCCACGTTCTTGGCATTGGCCGCAATCACCGTATCCACGATGGCTTCCAGCGCGCCGCTGTCGTTCATCTGGCGCAGCCCCTTGGCTTCGATGATGGCGTCCACCTGGGCGTCGGCATCGGTCCACAGCGCATCGAACACCTGCTTGGCGGCATTGTTGGAGATGGTGCTGTCGGCAATGCGCACCAGCATTTGCGCCAGTTTCGCCGCCGGCACGGGGGCCTGGGCAATGCCCAGGTCTTGCCCGTTCAGGCGCCGTGCCAGCTCACCCATGATCCAGTTGGCGGCCAGCTTGGGTTGGGCGCCGGCGGCAATGGCGGCTTCGAAATAGCCGGCAATGTCCTTGCTTTGGGTCAAGGCATTGGCGTCGTATTCCGACAGGCTGAAATCGGCCACAAAGCGGGCCGCCATGACACGGGGCAGCTCGGCCATTTCGGAGCGCACGCGCTCCACCCATTCGGGCGCCACCACCAGCGGCGGCAGGTCGGGGTCGGGGAAGTAGCGGTAGTCGGCGGCGTCTTCCTTGGTCCGCATGGCACGGGTTTCGCCGGTGTCAGGGTTGAACAGCACCGTGGCCTGCTGGATCTCCAGCCCGTCTTCGATCTGGTCGATCTGCCAGCGGACTTCGTAGTCGATGGCCTGCTGCATGAACTTGAAGCTGTTCAGGTTTTTGATCTCGCGGCGTGTGCCCAAGGGGCCGCCGGGCTTGCGCACCGACACGTTGGCGTCGCAGCGGAACGAGCCCTCTTGCATGTTGCCGTCGCAGATGCCGATCCAGGTGACGATCTTGTGCAGCTCCTTGGCATAGGCTACCGCCTCGGCGCTGGAGCGCATGTCCGGCTCGGTAACGATCTCCAGCAGCGGCGTGCCGGCGCGGTTCAAGTCGATACCGGTTTGGCCAATGAAGTCTTCGTGCAGCGATTTGCCCGCATCTTCTTCTAAATGTGCGCGCACCAGCCGCACGGACTTCTTCTCGTCGCCCAGGAAGAACTCTACGCTGCCGCCTTGCACCACCGGAATCTCGAACTGGCTGATCTGGTAGCCCTTGGGTAGATCCGGGTAAAAGTAGTTTTTGCGCGCAAACACGCTGCGCGGCGCGATGTGCGAGCCCAGCGCCAGGCCGAGCTGGATGGCGCGTTCGACCGCACCCTTGTTCATCACCGGCAGTGTACCGGGCAAGGCCAGATCGACCGCGCAGGCCTGGGTATTGGGTTCGGCACCGAAGGCCGTGGAGGCACGGCTGAAGATTTTGCTCTGTGTGGAGAGCTGGGCATGGGTTTCAAAGCCGATGACGACTTCATAGCCCTGCACCAGCAGGGAGGTTGTAGCTTTGCTCATGTCAGATACCGGCGGGTTGCTGGAGATGGAAATCGGTGGCTTGCTGGAAGCGGTGCGCCACGTTCAGCAGCTTGGCTTCCTGCAGGTAGTTGCCTATCAGCTGCAGGCCGACAGGCATGCCGGCCTCGCCAAAGCCGGCGGGAATGCTCATGCCAGGCAGGCCGGCCAGCGACGAGGGCAGGGTGAAGATGTCGGCCAGGTAGCTGGCGACCGGGTCGGCGGACTTGTCGCCCAGCTTCCAGGCCACGGTGGGCGCCACCGGGCCGGCGATCACGTCGCACTGCTGGAAGGCTTGCTGGAAGTCGTCGGCAATCATGCGGCGGATTTTTTGCGCCTGCAGGTAGTAGGCGTCGTAGTAGCCGTGGCTCAACACATAGGTGCCGATCATGATGCGGCGCTTCACCTCGTCGCCAAAACCTTGGGCGCGGGTCTTTTTGTACATATCGACCAGGTCGACGTATTTGTCGGCCCGGTGGCCGAATTTCACGCCGTCGAAGCGGCTCAGGTTACTGGAGGCCTCGGCCGGCGCAATGATGTAGTAGACCGGGATGGCCATTTCCGTGCGCGGCAGTGTGATGGGCACCAGCTTGGCGCCTAGTTTGGTGTATTCCTGCAGCGCGGCATCCACGGCGGCTCGTACGTCAGGCGCCAGACCCTCGCCGAAAAATTCCGCCGGTACGCCGATACGCAAGCCTTCGATGGAGTCGTTCAGCTGGCGGCTGTAGTTCTCGGCGGGCAGGTCCAGCGAGGTGGAGTCGCGGTCCAGGTCCGGGCCACAGAGTGTGCTCAGCAGCAGCGCGCAGTCTTCGGCGCTGCGCGCCATCGGACCGGCCTGGTCCAGGCTGGAGGCAAACGCCACCATACCGTAGCGCGACGCACGGCCATAGGTCGGCTTGATGCCGGTAATGCCGCAGAACGATGCCGGTTGGCGGATGGAGCCGCCGGTGTCGGTGCCGGTGGCTGCCGGCACCAGGCGCGCGGCCACGGCGACCGCGCTGCCGCCCGACGAGCCGCCGGGGATGCGGCTGGTGTCCCAGGGGTTTTGCACGGGCTGGAAGGCAGAGTTCTCATTGGCCGAGCCCATGGCGAATTCGTCGCAGTTCAGTTTTCCCAGGGTAACCACGCCCTGCTGCGCCAGTTGATTGACAACTGTGCTATCAAAAGGTGAGCGATAGCCGGCAAGCATCTTGGAGCCGGCGGTGGTCGGGAAGTCTTTGGTGGCGAAGATGTCCTTGTGCGCCATCGGCACGCCTTCCAGCGTACCGGCCGTGCCATTGGCCAGACGCGCATCGGCGGCCTGGGCCTGGCGTAGGCTGACGGCTTCGTCCATGGCCAGGTAGGCGCCCAGCGGCGCGTGGGTTTGCGCGCGGGCCAGGAAATGCTGGGTCGTTTCGACGGCGGAGACCTTGCGTGCGCGCAGCTCTTGGGCCAGTTCGACCAGCGACAGGTCGTGGAGTTGGGAGGGGAGGCTCATGGCGCTTTATTCAATGACTTTAGGGACGAGAAACAGGCCGCGTTCCACGGCAGGGGCGGTTTGCTGGTTGGCTTCGCGCTGGTTGGGCTCGCTGACCACGTCGTCGCGCAGGCGCAGCGTGATGTCCTGGATGGCGGCCACCGGGTGCGCCAGCGGTTCAATCCCGGTGGTGTCCACCGCGCGCATTTTTTCCACAATGCCAAAAAAACCATTGAGTTGCGAGAGCAGGCGCTCGCTCTCGGCGGGTTGGAGTTCTAGCCGTGCCAGATTGGCAATGCGGTCGAGTTCTGGAAGCGTCAGGGCCATGTGTAAGACAGGTGAGAAAACGAAAGTAAAGTGCCGTTTACGCGGCGTACGCGGGCGTTCTGCACAGGGGATGCGGTATTATCCCGCCTTTGGTGTATCCGCTGCGAAATCGCCGGTATTTGCACCGAAAACCCCTATTTGACCCGTTATACAGGGCGATGGCAGGCCGATGCGCAGGCCATGCCTGAGAGGATTTTGCATGTTTGGGACTTTTCGTCGGTACTTTTCCACCGACTTGGCCATTGACCTTGGCACCGCCAACACCCTGATTTACGTACGCGGCAAGGGCATTGTGCTCGACGAACCGTCCGTAGTCGCCATCCGCCATGAAGGCGGACCCCAGGGTAAAAAAACCATCCAAGCCGTAGGCAAGGAAGCCAAGGCCATGCTGGGCAAAGTGCCCGGCAACATCGAGGCCATCCGCCCGATGAAAGATGGCGTGATCGCCGACTTCACCGTCACCGAGCAGATGCTCAAGCAGTTCATCAAGATGGTGCACCCGCGTGGCGTATTCCGCCCCAGCCCGCGCATCATTATTTGCGTGCCTTGCGGCTCTACCCAGGTCGAGCGCCGCGCCATCCGTGAATCGGCTTTGGGCGCCGGCGCCTCCGAGGTGTACCTGATCGAAGAACCCATGGCAGCGGCCATCGGCGCCGGCTTGCCGGTGTCGGAAGCCAGCGGCTCCATGGTGGTGGACATCGGCGGCGGTACCACCGAAGTCGGTGTGATCTCGCTCGGCGGCATGGTCTACAAGGGCAGTGTGCGTGTTGGTGGCGACCGTTTCGACGATGCCATCATCAACTACATCCGCCGCAACTACGGCATGCTGATCGGCGAGCCCACCGCCGAAGCCATCAAGAAGAATATCGGCTCGGCCTTCCCCGGCTCCGAAGTCAAAGAGATGGAAGTCAAGGGCCGCAACCTATCTGAAGGCGTGCCGCGCAGCTTCACCATCTCCAGCAACGAAATTCTGGAAGCGCTGACCGACCCGCTGAACAACATCGTGGCCTCCGTCAAGAACGCACTGGAACAAACCCCGCCTGAACTCGGTGCCGACATTGCCGACCGCGGCATGATGCTGACCGGCGGTGGCGCCCTGCTGCGCGACCTCGACCGCCTGCTGGCCGAAGAAACTGGCCTGCCGGTGCTGGTGGCCGAAGAGCCACTGACCTGCGTGGTACGCGGCTGTGGTATCGCCCTGGAGCGGATGGAGCGTTTGGGCTCCATCTTCACCAGCGAATAAGCCGGTTTTAGCGACTTCCAACCAGAGGTACAGCGATGCCACTTGGTACGCTGGACAGAAACCCCCCACCGTTCTTCAAACAGGGCCCTTCGGCCCTGAGCAAGCTGATTTTCTTTAGCGCCCTGGCCCTGTTTCTGATGGTGGCCGATGCGCGTTTTACCCTGATGCGGCCATTGCGCGCCGCTTTGGCCACCGTGCTGTACCCCGTGCAGTGGGTGGTGATGGAGCCGTTGCGCTTGGTACGTGGTGGGGGCGCCTACATGGAGTCCCTGTCCAGCCTGCAGGCCCAGGCCGACCAGGCCCAGCGCCAACTGGCAGCCCAGTCGCAACGCGCCGGTCAGGTGGAAATGCTGGCGCTGGAGAACCAGCGCCTGCGCCAGCTGCTGGAGCTGCGTGCCCAGATATCCACGCCACAACAGACGGCCGAGGTGTTGTACGACGCGGCCGATCCCTATACCCGCAAGGTCATCATCGACAAGGGCACGACCCAGGGCGTGGTGGCCGGCTCGCCCGTGCTCGACGGACTGGGCGTGCTGGGCCAGGTGACGCGGGCCCACCCCATGGTCAGCGAGGTCACTTTGCTGATCGACCGCGACCAGGCGATTCCCGTGCTGAATACCCGCACCGGCGCCCGCAGCGTGGCCTATGGCGACCCCACTAGCGCCTCGGGCAGCCAGCTGGAGCTGCGCTTCATGGCCGGCAATTCGGACGTGCAGGTGGGTGATGTGCTGACCACCAGCGGGGTGGACGGCGTCTATCCGCTGGGTCTGCAGGTGGCCAAGATCGCCCGTATCGAGCGGCGCGCCGACTCGGCCTTTGCGCGTATTTACTGCAGCCCGGTGGCCCAGGTATCGGGCGCACGCCATGTGATGGTGCTGCAACCCGTGGGTCTGCCCGATCTGCCCGTGCCAGCTCCTGCGGCTGCTCCCAAAAAAGGAGCAAAGAAGTGAGCACTTATATGCGCAGGGGCTGCTTATGATCATGCGTCCTGGCCAGCAGCTGCTGTTGCCTGCAAATCCAGTTTTCATTGCTTTCAGCCTGGTGCTGGCGCTGTTCTTCAATATGGCGGTGAACATGGCCTGGGGCCGTGTGCCCTGGGTGCCGGACCTGCTGGCCGTATTGCTGGTGTTCTGGAGCGTGCATCAGCCCCTGCGCGTGGGGATTGGTACGGCCTTCTTTTTCGGGCTGTGCATGGACGTGCACCAGACCGGCCTGTTGGGTCAGCATGCGCTGTCCTACACCGTGCTCAGCTTTCTGGCGATTGCCATGCACCGCCGGCTGCTGTGGTTTACGGTGCCGTCCCAGGCCATGCAGGTGCTGCCATTGTTCGTGGCGGCCCATGTGATCGATCTGGTGCTGCGCATGCTGGGCGGCGGCATCTTCCCTGGCTGGTGGATGTTGCTGGCCCCTCTGCTGGAGGCCGTGCTGTGGCCTTTCGTCAGCGTGGCCTTGCTGGCGCCACAGCGCATGGCACCCGACCCCGATAAAACCCGGCCTCTATGACCGAACTGAAGGATGTTGGCGCCGAGCTGTCGCGCTTTCGCACACGGCTGGTGGCGGCAGGGGTGGTGGTGGCGCTGGCCTTTAGCGGGCTGGTGGCGCGGCTGGGCTATTTGCAGATCGTGCGGCATGAGGACTTGCTGGAGCAGGCCGAAAACAACCGCACGGCGATTGTCCCGGTGGTGCCTAACCGGGGTCTGATCCTGGACCGCAATGGCGTGGTGCTGGCCAGCAATTACTCGGCCTACACCCTGGAGATCACGCCCAGCAAAGTGGAGGACCTGGAGGAAACCATCGAGGGCCTGTCCCAGGTGGTGGATATCCAGCCGCGCGACCGGCGCCGTTTCAAGAAACTGCTGGAGGAGTCGCGTAATTTCGAATCGCTGCCCATCCGCACCCGGCTGACGGATATCGAGGTGGCCCGCTTCTCCGCCCAGCGCTACCGCTTCCCGGGTGTGGACGTGAAGGCCCGCCTGTTCCGCAGCTACCCTTACGGTGAGTTGGCCAGCCACGTGATCGGCTACATCGGTCGCATCAACCAGGCCGAAAAGGCGCGCATCGACGACTCGGACGATGCCGACAACTACAGCGGCACGGAATACATAGGCAAGCTGGGCGTGGAGCAAAGCTATGAAGCCCAGTTGCACGGCCTGACCGGGGTGGAGGAAATCGAAACCTCGGCCGGCGGCCGTGCCGTGCGCAAGCTGGCCAGCAACCCGGCCACTCCCGGCAACACCGTGGTCATGTCCATCGACATCAAGCTGCAGAAGCTGATCGAAGACCTGTACGGCGACCGGCGCGGTGCCATGGTGGCGCTGGACCCGAAGACCGGCGAGGTGCTTGCTTTTGTCAGCAAACCGACCTTCGACCCGAACCTGTTTGTGGAAGGTATCGATGCAGAGAACTGGGCCGCGCTGAACGAGTCGCCCGACAAGCCGCTGCTGAACCGGGCTCTGCGCGGCACCTACCCGCCAGGCTCCACCTACAAGCCCTTCATGGCCCTGGCCGCGCTGGAAACCGGCAAGCGCACGCCACAGCAGGCGATTTTCGACCCCGGCTTCTTCCTGCTGGCCGGCCACCGCTTCCGTGACGACAAGGAAGGTGGCCATGGCACGGTGGATATGTACAAATCCATCGTCCAGTCCTGCGACACCTATTACTACATGCTGGCCAACGACATGGGCGTGGACCTGATCCACGACGAAGTTGGCAAGTTCGGCTTTGGCAGCCTCACCGGCATCGACATCTACGGCGAGGTGCGCGGCATTCTGCCGTCCACCGACTGGAAGCGCCGCGCCTACAAGCGGCCCGAGCAACAGAAGTGGTATGCCGGCGAAACCATCTCGCTGGGCATTGGTCAGGGCTATAACAACTTCACCATGCTGCAGCTGGCCTCGGCCACCGGCATCATCGCCAACGACGGCGTGAAGATGAAGCCCCACCTGGTGAAAGAGGTGGTGGACGTGGTCTCGCACACCGCGCAGCAAACCCTGCGCGAGATCAAGGCCGAGTCGATTGCCAAGGCCGTGAACATCGACGTCATCAAGAAAGCCCTGGTGGGCGTGAACGTGGAGGGCACGGGCGCCACGGCCTTCCGTGGCGCCAGCTATGTGGCTGCTGGCAAGACCGGCACAGCCCAGGTGGTGACCATAGGCCAGAACGAAAAATACAACGCCGCGCGCACCGCCGAGCGCTTCCGCGACCACGCCTTGTACATGGCCTTCGCCCCGGCGGACAACCCGACGATCGCCCTGGCCATGGTGGTGGAAAACGCCGGCTTTGGTGGAGCCAATGCCGCGCCGATCGCGCGCCGTGTTTTCGACTACTGGTTGCTGCACCAATACCCTTCGGTAGAAGACATGGCAGCGGTACAAAAGGGCCTGGCCCAGACCCCCATAGGCACGCCACGTGCCGTGGCCGATGTGCCCGACCTGCCCGGCGCGCCGGCCTCTCCTCCTGTGGCGGCGGCTTCTGTCGCTGCTGGAGTGGCCTCTGCGGCGTCCGGCGCATCTGCACCGCGCGCACCTGCCAGTCGGCCGGTACTTGTACAGAAAAAAGCCGGCTAGCGCAGGTAGTAACTGCGCAGGTGGCTATCTAATTCGTAGCAATACAGCCCTGGCGTGCTATTGCAAAAAGGCGGCGTAGCCGGTCTTCAAGATCAGCGCGCTCACCACCGCGATGAACACGCCGCGTACAAAGCCCGTGCCATGCTTCAGCGCCAGGCGCGAGCCCAGCACGCTACCCACCACATTGGCGATGGCCATGAACAGCACGTAGTGCCACCAGATGTGGCCGGTGGAGATGAACAGAATCAGCGCCGCCAGGTTGGTGGCGGTGTTCAGCAACTTGGCCGAGGCCGAGGCGGTCAGAAAGTCGTAGCCCAGCCAGCGCACCAGCAGAAACACGAAAAAGCTGCCCGTGCCGGGGCCAAAGAAGCCGTCGTAGAAACCAATCGTCAGCCCGATGGCGCTGGCCACCAGCGCCTCCTGGCGGCCGCTGAAGCGCGGCGCATGCACCCGGCCCAGGTCTTTTTTTACCAGCGTATAGCCCAGCACGGCGACCAGCACCAGGGGCAGCAGCTTGCGCAAGAAGTCGGGCGAAATTACCGTGACCAGCCAGGCGCCGCCGAAGGCGCCCACAAAGCCGGCCAGTGCGGCTGGCAGCAGCGCAGCCCAGCGCATCTCGACGCGGCGGCTGTACTGCCAGGTGGCAAAGCCCGTGCCCCAAATTGAGGCGCCTTTGTTCACGCCGAACAGCGTGGCGGGGTGGGTGCTGGGGAAGGTGGCGAACAGGGCGGGCACCAGGATCAGGCCGCCACCGCCAACGATGGCATCGATAAAACCGGCCAGAAGTGAGGCCAACGAGACAAATAGGAGTTCCATGCCGGGGATTTTCCCATCCCTGGTTTGCTATTTATTTGGTAGCTGGTTGCGCAGGAAGAACCTGCGCTAGAGGCGATTTTTGTCCAGAAAATAAAAAAGCGCCGGGATGAAGCGGCGCTTTTGAAAAACATCTCGTTCGGATGTCTAAATCATATTTTGATAATTCTGCTGGATGTCTCCCCGGACCCTCGCTGGTAGAGGCGCTGGTCCTCTCTGCAAGTGGCGTAAATGTAGCCCCATGTCGGTGCACGTGTATGAGGACTTACCCTGGCCCGGCCAGGCGTTTGATCTACATCAAAGTTCCGGCCGAAGTATCCACTCGGCGGCCTTTTCGGCCAGCATCAGCGTGGGGGCATTGGTATTGCCGCTGGTGATGCTGGGCATGGCGCCCGCGTCCACCACCCGCAGACCGGCCACGCCGCGCACCCGCAGGCGGCTGTCCAGCACGGCCAGCGGGTCATCGGCGCGGCCCATGCGGGTGGTGCCCACGGGGTGGAAGATGGTGGTGGCGATGTCGCCGGCCAGCGCGGCCAGTTCGGCATCGCTCTGGTACTGCGCGCCGGGCTTCCATTCCTCGGGGCGGTAGGGTGCCAGCGCCGGTTGGGCGACGATGCGCCGGGTCATGCGCAGCGAATCGGCGGCCACCTGGCGGTCTTCGGCCGTGCTCAGGTACTGCGGTGCGATGGCCGGCGGGTCGTCCATGCGCGGGCTCTGGATCTGCACCGAGCCACGGCTGGTGGGGTTGAGGTTGCAGACGCTGGCGGTAAACGCTGGGAAGCGGTGCAGCGGCTCGCCAAACGCGTCCAGCGACAGCGGCTGCACGTGGTACTGGATGTTGGGGTAGGGCCGGCCCGGGTCGCTGCGGGTGAAGGCCCCCAGCTGGCTGGGCGCCATGCTCATCGGGCCGCTGCGGTGCAGCGCGTATTCCAGTCCGATGCGGGCCTTGCCCCACAGGCTGTTGGCCAGCACGTTCAAGGTGGGTACGCCCTGCACCTTGAACACGGCGCGTATCTGCAAATGGTCTTGCAGGTTGGCCCCCACGCCGGGTAGCTCGTGCGCCACGGCAATGCCGTGCCGCTGCAGTAGCGCACCCGGGCCTATGCCGGACAGCTGCAGTATCTGTGGCGAGCCTATGCTGCCGGCGCACAGAATGACTTCTTGCGCCGCGTGGACCGTGAGCATCTGCCCGTCCACCCGCACCTGGGCGCCGGTGCAGCGCAGGCTGCCGTCGGCCTGGGTGGCGGTGTTCAGCTTCTCCACCTGGGCCGAGGTCCACAGCGTGAAGTTGGGCCGGCCCATGCAGGCCGGGCGCAGAAAGGCCTTGGCCGTGTTCCAGCGCCAGCCGCGCTTTTGCGTGACTTCGAAATAGCCCACGCCATGGTTGTCGCCGCGGTTGAAGTCGGGGCTGGCGGGTATGCCGGCCTGCTGGGCCGCCAGGGCGAAGGCGTCCAGCACGTCCCAGCGCAGGCGCTGCTTTTCAATGCGCCATTCGCCGCCCGCGCCGTGCAGCGCGTCGCCGCCCAGGTAATGGTCCTCGTGGCGGCGGAAGTAGGGCAGGGTTTGCTCCCAGCTCCAGGCCGGGTCGTCGGTCAACCTGGCCCAATGGTCGTAGTCGCGGGCCTGGCCGCGCATATAGATCATGCCGTTGATGCTGGAGCTGCCGCCCAGCACCTTGCCGCGCGGGTAGCGCAGCGCGCGGCCGTTGAGGCCAGGCTCGGGCTGGGTACGGTAGAGCCAGTCTGTGCGCGGGTTGCCTATGCAGTACAGGTAGCCCACGGGGATGTGGATCCAGGGGTAGTTGTCGTGGCGGCCGGCTTCCAGCAGCAGCACGCGGCGCTGCGGGTCTTCGCTCAGGCGCTTGGCCAGCAGGCAGCCAGCGGTGCCGGCGCCGATGATGATGGTGTCGAAATGCGTGTCCACGGGGCGGCTCAAGTGCGCAGCCGGCGCCGGGCCGCTCTCAGTGCGGTGCCAGTGCGGCGCTGCCCAGTTGCTCGGCCTGGCGGTTGCCGAACTTGGCGGCCAGCTGCTCTTCGGCAATGAAGTCGCTGTAGGTGAACTCGGCATGCGCCATTGGGGCGGCAGTCTGCTCGTCCTTGATGGTTTGCGTCAGCAGCTTGCGCAGCACCATCAGGCTGCCGGGGTCCAGCGACTTCTCGGTTTCGTTCAGCGTGCGTTGCAGGTCGGAGCTGCCGACATGGGCTTTCTGGGCATCGTCGTATTCGATGCCACGTATCAGCCGCAGCGTCAGCTGCCGTGTGGCAACGAAGCGGGTGGCGACGAAGGCCGGGTGGACGCGGCTGAGCACCAGTTGCAGGCCGCCGAGCAGAATCTGCAGCTCCAGCAGTTGGTGGTTGTCTGTCACACGGGGCAACAACAGCTCGGTGTTCCAGGGCGAATCGTGGCGCAGGCTTGGGTTGTTCATGGAGAGCCATGGTAGCCATTGACCTTAGCAATGAATTGCAGCTAAGCGGTTGAAAATCCCTGCAATTCCTGCGTTTGCCGGCACCTGTATCAAGCCGCGCGCACCGCCTTGGGGTGTTCCAGCCGGTGTATCACTTCCCTGATCACGGCCATCATCACTGCGCGGTCGGCATTCGGGTGGTCGGCCATGTGCTGGGTGGTGCTGCCGGCGCGCACCCAGGCGCCCGCTGCATCGCTGCCAAACAGCAGCTGGATGCCGTGCTGCGCCAGCAGCGGCCCGCAGGCGGCCCAGCTGCGGGTCCACTGCGGCAGCTTGTGCGTGCCTTCCCACAACGTGCCCGCGCTCTCGTAGCATTCCTCGATCTGGTGGTGGCCCAGCAAATGGGCCAGCTGGCGTTCCTTGGCAACACAGCTGCGGAAGTATTCTTCGTCGGTCATGCGCATATGGACTCCTATGTTGTGGCAAGTAAAACCGGCCGTCTGCGCAGATATAACAAGCGCAAGCAGCTATATATTTAATAGTGCAGCACAGTTACCATGGTGCCCCGTTTTACCGGTCTGCGCCATGCCTGCATCCCCTGGTTCCGCTGGTTCCGCTTCTGCCCGTTTTGTGACCGGTCCATTGTTTCGCCATGTGGCGGTGATGTCCACTACCTCGGCCATCGGGCTGGTGGCGGTGTTTGTGGTGGATTTGATCAACCTGTTCTACATCGCCCGCCTGGGCGAGCAGTCGATTGCCGCGGCCGTGGGTTTTGCCGGGGTGGTGGGCTTCTTCCACACCTCGCTGTGCATAGGGCTGACCATCGGCATTGCGGCCGTGGTGTCGCGTACGGTGGGTGCAGGCAGGGCCGAGGATGCGCGCCGCTTGGCCATGTCCAGCCTGTTCTGGATGGTGCTGGCGGCGGCGCTGGTGGGCAGCGGCACGGCGCCGTTTCTGCACCCGCTGCTGCGCACCTTGGGCGCGGCGGGCGAGACCGAGCGGCTGGCCGCGCGCTACCTGGGCGTGACCGTGCATGCCCTGCCGCTATTGGGCATAGGCATGGCCTGCTCGGCTCTGCTGCGCTCGGTGGGCGATGCGCGGGGCGCCATGCAGGTGACCCTGGGCGCGGCGGTGGTCACGGCGGTGCTTGACCCGATCCTGATTTTCGGCCTGCACATGGGGCTGGACGGCGCTGCTGCCACGGCGGTGGTCTCGCGCAGCATTCTGGCGGCGGTAGGGCTGCGCGGCGTGCTGCGCCACCATCTGCTGGGCCGGCTGGAGCGCGGCCACCTGCTGGCCGATGCCCGGGCCCTGGCGGCGGTAGCCGGCCCCGGCGTGCTGAGCAATCTGGCGACGCCGGTGGGGGCGGCCTTTGTGACGCATTCCATCGCGCAGTTTGGCGCCTCGGCCGTGGCCGGCCAGGCCATCATCGACCGGCTGACACCGGTGGCTTTTGGCATGGTGTACGCGCTCAGCGGGGCGGTTGGCCCTATCCTGGGCCAGAACCTGGGGGCCCGCGCGTTCGACCGGGTGCGCCAGGGCCTGCGCGACAGCCTGCGCTTCATGGTGATGGCCGTGGGCGCTGCCTGGCTGCTGCTGGCGCTGGGCCAGGGCCTGCTGGTGCAGGCCTTCGGCGTGGACGGCGATGCGGCGCACCTGGTCCGCATGTACTGCAGCTGGCTGGCGCCCAGCTTCTTCTTTATCGGCGCGTTGTTCGTGGCGAATGCCGCGTTCAACAACCTGGGCAGCCCGCTGTGGTCTACGGGCTTCAACTGGGCCCGGGCCACGCTGGGCACTATTCCGTTTGCCTGGTGGGGCGCGCACTACGGCCCGGTGGGCGTGCTGGCCGGGGCCGGTGTGGGCAGCGCCATTTTCGGCGTGATGGCGATGCTGATGGCCACGCGCCTGGCCCGGCAGATTGGGCAGGAATAATACCGCTAGCGCAGGTTCTATCTGCGCTAGTAGCTACCAATTAAATAGCAATCAGCTGTCGCTGAAGGTCTGTGCTACCCAGGTCAGCGCCAGTAAGACGCCCGAGATGACGGAGTGCATATGGGTTAGCCCAGTACCGGAAACAGCTTGTGCAGGCCCTCGGCCATCACCTCCACCGCCAGCGCGGCCAGGATCAGGCCCATCAGCCGGGTCATCACATTGATGCCGGTCTTGCCCAGGATGCGGGCGATGGGCTGGGCCAGCGCGAAGCACAGGGCGGTGGCCAGGCCGATCACCACGCCGTAGCCTACCAGGGTCATCAGCTGCCAGAAGGATTTGGCGCGGTCGGCGTAGATCACCACGGTGGACATGCTGGCCGGGCCGGTCAGCAGGGGAATGGCCAGCGGCACCACGGCGATGCTGGAGCCCACGGCGGCGCGCTCGGAGGCGTCCTGTATTTCATCGGCATTGGATTTGGCCTCGGCCGGCTGGGCGTTCAGCATGTTCAGCGAGGAGGTCATCAGCAGCAGGCCGCCGCCGACCTGGAAGCTGGCCAGCGAGATATTGAAAAAGTCCAGGATCTGCAGGCCCAGCAGGGCGCTGATGGCGATCACCACGAACACACTGAACGACGACACCCAGATGGTGCGCTTGCGCTGCGCGGCCGAGAAGCTCTGCGTGTAGTGGATGAAAAAAGGCACGATGGCCAGCGGGTTGACGATCGCCAGCAGGGTGATGAGGGGTTTGGTATCCATGGGCGCCGAGCTTAACGTCCACCCGCCACATCCACCAGTGCCATGGTGGTGTAGCTGGCTTCGGGGCTGAGCAGCCACAGTATGGCCTGGGCCACCTCTTCGGCCGTGCCGCCGCGCTGCATGGGAATGCCGGCGGCCAGGTCGCGCACCCGGTCGGGTAGGCCGCCGCTGGCATGGATCTCGGTGTCGATTACACCCGGGCGCACGGCGTTGACGCGGATGCCCTCGTCGGCCACTTCCTTGGCCAGGCCGATGGTCAGGGTGTCGATGGCGCCCTTGGACGCCGCGTAGTCCACATACTGGCCGGGTGAGCCCAGGCGCGACGCGGCGCTGGACACATTCACGATGGCGCCGCCCTGGCCGTAGCCCGGGCCGAAGTTGCGCTCGCCCTGGCGCGTGCCCATGCGCCGCACGGCTTCGCGCGCACACAAGAAGCTGCCGATCACGTTCACGCCGAACATGCGTTGCAGCCGGGCCGCGTCCATGCTGTCCACGCGGGCGGTGACATCCACCACGCCAGCGTTGTTGACCAGGGCGCGCAGCGGCCCCAGCTGCGCATCTACTGTGGCAAACAGCCGCAGTACCTGGGTTTCATCGGAAATATCCGCCTGCACCGCCAGAGCCAGGCCGCCCTGGGCCTGGATGTCGGCTACCAGCTGTTCGGCCGCAGCGGCGTTGTGTGCGTAGTTGATGGCTACCGCATAGCCGCGCTGAGCGGCCAGGCGCGCGGTGGCAGCGCCGATGCCCCGGCCGCCGCCAGTGACCAGCAATACGGGATGAGCAGGGGATGGGGTCATGCCGGGCCTTGTCTGTGGAGATGGAACGATACCAGTACCATGCCGCTCTCGGATAGATCCCTGCCTACTTAGTCCTTTCAGGAGCTGCTTGTATGTCTTCCTCTTTCGTTGATCTCACCGCCGCCGACGGTTTTGTGCTGCCGGCCTATGTGGCTACGCCCAGCGGCGCGCCCAAGGGCGCGGTGCTGGTGCTCCAGGAAATCTTTGGTGTGAACAGCCACATCCGTTCCGTGGCCGATGGTTACGCCGCTGCGGGCTACCTGGTGGTGGCGCCGGCCATGTTCCAGCGTGTCCAGCCCGGGGTGGATATTGGCTACACCCCCGAGGATGTACAGGCCGGCATCGCCCTGAAGGCCGCCGCCGAGGCCCAGGGCGTCACCATCTTGATGCATGACATCCAGGCCGCGTTGGCCTATGCAGCCCGTGCGGGCAAAGTCGGTGCCGTGGGGTACTGCTGGGGCGGCTTGCTCAGCTGGCGTGCGGCCAGCCTGGTGCCGGGGTTGAGCGCGGTGGTCACCTATTACGGCGGTGGCATGACCGGCCCGGCCGAAGTGGCACGCCAGCCCCTGGTGCCGGTGCTGTCGCACTTTGGCGAGCGCGACCATGGCATCAGTCTGGAGTCGGTTAAGGCCTTTGGCCAGGCCCACCCCGGCGTGGATTTGCGGCTGTACCCGGCAGACCACGGCTTCAACTGCGACCAGCGTGGCGCTTTCGATGCCCCGTCGGCCGCCCTGGCGCTGGAGCGTTCGCTGGCATTTTTCGAGCGGCACCTGGCGTGAGTATGTTGCAGCTGCACTACGCATCCAGTACGGCCAGCATGGCGCCGCACATCCTGCTGGAAGAGCTGGGCCTGCCGTTCCAGCTGGTGCCGGTAGACCGTGAACACGGTGGCCACAAATCGCCCGAGTATCTGCGCCTGAACCCGAACGGCTTGATCCCGGTGCTGGTGGAGGGCGACCTGGTGCTGTATGAAGCAGCCGCCATCTGCCTGCACCTGGCGGACTGCCACCCCGCAGCCGCTCTGGTGCCGCCTTTGGCCACGCCCGAGCGCGCGCATTTCTACAAATGGCTGGTGTGGTTGACGAACACGCTGCAGGCCAGCTTGATCCTGTACTTCTACCCCGAACGCTGGGCCGACGACGCAGCAGGTGCGGCCAGCGTAAAGGCGCACGCGGAGGCACGCGTTGGCAGTCTGCTGGACCAACTGGAAGCCGAGCTGGCCCGCCATGGCGGCCCCTGGCTGCTGGGCGCACAGTACAGCGCCGTAGACGCCTACGCCCTGATGCTGTGCCGCTGGACCCGCAACTTCGCCCGCCCCGCGCGCAGCCTGCCGCAGCTAGGCCCCTACCTGCAGCGCGTACTGGCCCGCCCCGCAGTGCAACGCGCCTTTGCAACGGAGAAGATTCCGCAGCCGCTGGTGTAAACACCAGCGGCGCCAATCTCCCCCTTCCAGAGATACCGTGGAACCGGCTCCGCCAGGCCACTGGTATCGCCCCCTGCAAGGGGGGGAGGAGGCCACACGCAGTGGGCAAGCCTGGGGGTGTTCAAGTCTTCCAGCGCTCTTCCATAAACGCCAGTAAAGCCTTCAGCGCAGCGCTGTTGTGGCGGCGCTGCGTATAGGCCGCGTACAGCCACAGGTCATTGGACTGGAAGTCTTCCAGCACCGGCTGCAACTCGCCGCTGTCCAGGTGTTTTTGGATCAGCATGCGCGGCATGATGACCATCCCTAGGTCTTGCAGTGCCATATGTATCAGCGGCGCGCTGTCTGTGGCGTCCATGCGGCTTTGCACGGGTACGAGGTGTAGCTTGCCGTCCACTATGAAACGCCACTCCGGCGCTCCTATGAGGGAATAAGTGAGCGCGTCGTGCTCCGTGAGATCGTCCGGGTGCAGCGGTATGCCGCGTTGTTGCCAGTACGCGGGGCTGGCGCAGACCAGCAGCTCGACGGTGCGTAGTTTGCGCACGATGAGATTGGAGTCGGTAATGCGCCCAACCCGCAGTGCAATGTCTATAGCTTCGTCCACCATATCGATTTGGCGGTTGCTCAGATCCAGGCTGATGTGCACATCGGGGTAGCGGCGGATGAAGTCGGCCAGCAAATCAGGCAGCTCGGTATTGCCCAGACCCACAGGCGCGGTCAGGCGCAGGCGGCCGCTGGGCTGGCGTGAGCGGTGCCTCAACTCGTCGCGGGTCAGATCGACGATTTCCAGCAGCGGTGTGCTGCGTTTGAGCAGCAGACTGCCAGCGTCGGTGAGGCTGACGGTGCGGGTGGTGCGGTTCAGCAGGCGCGTGCCCAGGCGGGCTTCCAGGGCTGCCACGTATTTGCTGACATTGGCCTTGGATACGTCCAGTGTTTTCGCGGCCATGGAAAAGCTGCCGCGCTGAGCGACTTCGCGGAAGGTGCGTATGAGTTCGAGGGTATCCATTGTTTCCGTTGTCGAAACAGACTTGTTCCATTTCGACCTGTTTAAAGCTGAAACTTCGCGCCTATCTGCTATTCACAGTATGAGCAAGCTTGCAAACCCTAGCTTGCAACACTGTGAGTGTGCTTTGAATGCGATGTAACCCAGGAAGACGGGTGCATGGCGACAAGGTTCCCTCCATTTCATGTTTATGTTTAAAAGGAATCACCATGTCTGCATCTAAATTCGCCGCTTCCGCCCTGATTGCTCTGGCTTCCGTAGCCGCTACCAGCGCAGCATTTGCCGGAAACGACAACAACTACCCCCAAATCAACACCCCCAGCACCTTGAGCCGCGCTGAAGTGCAGGCCCAGCTGGTTCAGGCCCGCAAGGACGGCACGCTGCTGATCGGCAACGACAACAACTACCCCGTGTTGCCGCAAGTTGTCAGCAACAAGACCCGTGCTGACGTGATCGCCGAGTACGTGGCTGCCCGTAATGCCGGTCTGATCCCGGTTGAGCGCAGCTAATTAAAAACAGGCCTGAGGGCGTGCCGTGCTGCCATGCAGTCCTCTGCAAGAGAGGGCGCGTGGCGCCAAAGTTCCCTCGCATTACATCCCACTAACAACTCTAAGGAACTACCATGTCTGCTTCTAAATTCGCCGTTTCCGCCCTGATCGCTTTGGCTTCCGTGGCTGCTACCAGTGCTGCATTTGCTGAAAGCTCTGCAGACCGCAACTATCCCGAGACCGCCAGCGTCAGCACCAAGACCCGCGCCGACGTGCAAGCCGAGCTGGCCCAGGCCCGCAAGGACGGCACGCTGCTGATCGGTAACGACAACAACTACCCCGTGATTGCCGAGGCCCCCAGCACCAAGACCCGTGAACAGGTCATGGCCGAGTACGTGGCAGCCCGCAATGCCGGTCAGATCCCTGTAGAACACAGCTAATCCCTGCGCCGGGATTGAGCTTCAAGGGCGGTGGCGACACCGCCCTTTTTGCGTTTTGCACCCTGTGCTGCCCAGATGGCCCAGATGGCCTTTGCACTGGAGCGGTTCCGCCGCCGTGGGGTGTAGATGCAAATGGTCGCTGGCGCAGATAAATACTGCGCTGGCAGCTATAAATCTTGCAGCAAACAGGTACGGGTGGATGCACAGGTCCGCAGTTGCCGCGTAAAACTTGGAAAACCCTCGATTTCCGACGTTTGGGGCGCGAAAAACACGAAGGACACTTGCAATACGCGCTTGCAAGCAACGAAGATAGCGGGCTGACAGCTGGCATGGAGCGCCGATGACTTCCCGTTTCCCCACACAAGACCCATCGCCACCGCATGCAGGCCACACAGCGGGGGATCTGGGCGCGTCCGGGAATGCGGCTTTGGCGCAAACCGCAGCCCCCGAAGACAGCCTGCAAGCCTTGTTGGGTGCAGCCAAGAACAGCGTGCCAGCCCTGCCATGGGCGGCGTACCGTGCGGGAAACACACTGCATCGCATCGGGCAGGGCGACGTGGCCGGGAACTGGCCTGAAACCCTTGCCCAAGAGGCATTCGATGCGTTTTGCCAAGACCAGGGCCTGCACCGGTGGGTCACTGGCCAGGGTGAAAGTGCCTTGGGTTGGCTGCTCGCCCCGCACAGCGAGGCCGGCAACCCGCACTTGGCGGATCTGGCGCGCAAGCTGGGTCTGCGCTTGCAGACCGACGCGCTGGCCCGGGCCCAGGCCAGCCAACGGGTGCTGTTTGAGATCACCTACCTGGCCAGCTCCACCCGCGAGCGGCGGGCTTTCCTGCAAGGTGTGCATCGCCAGCTGTCGACCCTGATCGATGCCGAAAACTTCTACTTGGCGCTGTACGACAGCCAAATCGACAAGGTCACCTATCCGTACTACATCGACAACGCCGATGCCTTTGAAACCGAGGAATACGAGTCGATTGACCGCCAGCGGCTGTCCATGACCCACTATGTGCTGACCACTGGCCAGGCCTTGTTCATCGACGCCACGGACATTGCCGCGGCGCAGGCGCAAGGGCGCTTTTACTGTGTGGGCCACCGCCCGGAATTCTGGATGGGGGTGCCGCTGAAGAACGCCTCGGACGAGGTGTTCGGCATGCTGGCCATGCAGGTGTACGACGTGTCGCGCATCTACAGCGTGGAGGACCGCGAGCTGTTCCTGGTGGTGGCGCGCCACGTGGCCATGGCACTCGACCGGATCCTGCACCGCGCGCACCTCGAAGAAACCGTGGCCCGGCGCACCCTGGAGCTGTCCACCCTGAACGACGCGCTGCGGCACGAGGTAGCCGACCGCGAACGCGCCGAGCACCTGCAGCGCGCCTTGTTCCAGATCACCGAGTTGGCCAGCCAGCCGGGCGACATGGCCGAGCTGTTCCGCGGTCTGCACGGCATCGTGGGTGAGCTGCTGTTTGCCCGCAATTTCTACATCGCGCTGTTTGACGATGCGACCGCCGAGGTGACCTTTCCGTACTACGTGGACGAATTTATGGATCTGCCGCCCAAGGCCCGGCGGGGCGAGCGGGGTGTGACCGAATATGTCATCCGCCAGCGGCGGCCCTGTCTGATCACTCCCCAGGACATCGTTCGCCTAGAGGGCCTGGGGGAGATCGCTGCGCATCGGGGCACCGACATATCCTATTCCTGGCTCGGCATTCCGCTGTTCGATGGCGACACGGTGCGCGGTGTGCTGGCGGTGCAAAGCTATTCGGCCGACATCCATTACTCGTTGCGCGACCAGGAGTTGCTGACCTTTGTGTCCCGGCATATCGACACCGCTTTGTCCCGCCGCAGCGCGGCCGAAGCCATCCACACCGCCAATATGCGGCTGGAAGCGCGGGTGCAGGACCGCACGCGCGAGCTGGACCACGCCAATGCCAAGCTGCAGCACGAAAACGCCCACGACTCGCTGACCGGGCTACCCAACCGCGCGCACCTGCAGCAACGCCTGCACAGCGCCTGGCAGGCCTACTGCGCCCATGGCCAGGAGCTGGTGGTGATGTTCATCGACCTCGACCGCTTCAAGATGGTCAATGACAGCCTGGGCCACCACTGCGGTGACCTGTTGTTGGTCCAGGTCGCGGAGCGCCTGCGCCACTGCATGCGCGACAGCGATCTGCTGGCCCGCCTGGGCGGCGACGAATTCGCGGTGCTGGCCTTTGGCGCATCGCCGGATGTGACGGCGGCCATAGCTGAGCGCATCGTGCAGGCCTTCGACCTGCCGTTCCATGTCGATGGGCACACCGTGTTTTCATCCTGCAGCGTCGGCGTGGTCGGCGCCAACAGCCAGTTCCACCAGGAGCCGGCCGACCTGCTGCGCGACGCCGATACCGCCATGTACCGCGTCAAGAACGCGGGGCGCGACAGCTATGCGCTGTTCAGCCAGGAAGTGCGCCGCGAAGTGTCCGACCAGATGGAGCAGGAGAGCGCACTGCGCAATGCGCTCAAACGCACGGACGAATTGCTGCCGTATTTCCAGCCCATCCTGGATGTGCAGAGCGGCACCATTGTGGCCATGGAGGCCTTGATCCGTTGGCACCAGCCGGGTGGCAATATCGTGGCACCTGGCCAGTTTCTGCCGGCGCTGGAGGGTCTGCGCCTGATTGGTCGGCTGGATTTCTACATGCTGCAAAGCGTGGTGGCGATCCTGGCGCAGCCTGCGCATGCGCACTGGCCGACCGTGCATGTGAACTGCTCCAGCTACAGCATCACCCGCACCGAATTCTCTAGCGAAGTGCTTAGTCTGTTGGCCGAATACGGCGTGGCGCCGTCGCGTATATGCCTGGAGCTGACCGAAGGCGCCCTGGTGGCCGAGCCCGAGCTGGCGCGCCAGGCCATGAAGCACCTGGCGGACAATGGCGTGTCGGTGGTGCTGGACGATTTCGGTGCCGGTTTTTCGTCGCTGAGCTATGTGCACCAGTATCACTTCAGCGGCCTGAAGATCGACAAGTCTTTCATCCTGGAGCTAAGCGCCAGCCCGCGCAGCCGCGCCATCGTGCGGGCCATCGTGCGCATGGCCGAATCATTGGGCCTGAGCGTCGTCGCCGAGGGGGTGGAAGACGCCGAAACCCTGGCCTTGTTGCGCGACATGGGCGCTGGCCAGGCGCAGGGTTACTACTTCTCCAGGCCGGTGCCCAAGGAGGCGCTGGACCTTAGCCGGCTGGCCGCTGTTTAGCTACGTGACCGGGATGGCTCTTCAACGGCCGGTGCGGGCCAGATAGCGGTTGCGCCAGAACAGCAGCACCATGCCCAGCGCGATGGCCACCATCGCGCCCATGGCCCACCAGAAGCCGCCCTGCCGGTGCAGCAGGGGAATCACCTCGAAGTTCATGCCGAAGATGCCTGCAATCAGGTTCAGCGGCAGGAAGATGGCGGTCAGCACCGTCAAGGTCAGCATGATGTCGTTGGTCCGGTTGCCCTGCACGCTGAAGTGCATCTGCACGGCGGTCTCCACGCTTTGCTCCAGCCTTCGTACATGGTGCACCACCCGTTCAATATGTTCCAGCACGTCGCGGCTACGCACCTGCAGCAGTTCGCGTTCGCGTAGCTCGGCCGTGCCTTGCGCATCCGGCCAGGTCTTTACCGCCTCGATCCAGTCCTGGATGGATGAGCGCTGTTCTTCGCACACATCGTCCAATTGGTGCAAGGTCAGCCGGGCGTCCAGCAGCGCGCTCCAGTTGCTGAACCGGGCCCCGGGCTTGAGCAGTTCGCTTTGCCAGTGGTCCAGTTGACGCGTCAGTTCGCGGCGCAGGTCCAGGTAGCCATCGACCATGGTGTTGATGATGCGCAGCATCAAATCGGCCGGGCTGGTGGGCACGCGGGCGCCGGTGGCCCGCAATTCGGTGGAGGTGGCGGCCAACAGCTTCTCGGCATAGCTGTCGCGTACCGCGCAGTCGCTGGGGTGCACGGTCAGCAGCACTTGGTCGAACACCGCAAAGCCCACCGGGTTGGTGTTGATGCGGCGCAGTATGGGCGGGCCGCCGCGCTTCATCGGCTGGCCTGGCGGCACGGCGGGCGCGTCCGATCCGGCCTCCTTGGGGCCGGCCGCCAGCCGGCGGAATACCAGCAGGTCGTACTGCGAGGTGTAGTCGTAGTGCGACGGCAGCTGGTTGTTCAGCAAATCGGACACATGAAGATCCACCAGTTGCTGGCCGCAGAGTTGTTGCAGCGTGGACTGCAGCAGTGCTTGCTGGACTTCAAATTCACTCCGCGCACAGGCGATCCAGACGTAGCCGCCCAGCACCGGTGCGCTAGGTAGGGCGGTGTTCTCCACCACACTGGTGCCGACAATTGTGAAGATCCGCATGGTGTTAAATATTTATAAGAAATAGGCCGCTCGCGCAGGTTTTATATGCGCAATCCGCTATTATTTTAGGAGCTTAAGCGTTCTGTGCCTTGAGCAGGCGGGCGGCGGCAATGGCGCTGTAGGTCAGCACCCCGTCGGCACCGGCGCGCTTGAAGGCCATCAGGCTCTCCAGCACCACCCGGTCGTGGTCCAGCCAGCCGTTTTGCACGGCGGCCTGCAGCATGGCGTATTCGCCCGACACCTGGTAGGCGAAGGTGGGCACGCGGAATTCGTCCTTTACCCGGCGCACCACGTCCAGGTAGGGCATGCCGGGCTTGACCATCACCATGTCCGCGCCTTCGGCGATGTCCATGGCCACCTCGCGCAGGGCCTCGTCGGTGTTGGCCGGGTCCATCTGGTAGGTCTTTTTGTCGCTCTTGCCCAGGTTGGCGGCCGAGCCCACCGCGTCGCGGAACGGGCCGTAAAACGCGCTGGCGTATTTGGCGCTGTAGGCCATGATCTGGGTGTGGATGTGGCCCCGCGCCTCCAGCGCCTGGCGGATGGCGCCTATGCGGCCGTCCATCATGTCGCTGGGGGCGACGATGTCCACGCCGGCATCGGCCTGGGCCAGCACCTGCTGCACCAGGGCGGCGATGGTGGCTTCGTTCTGGATATAGCCGTTCTCGTCGGGCAGGCCGTCCTGGCCGTGGCTGGTGTACGGGTCCAGTGCCACGTCGGTCATCACGCCGAGTTCGGGGAAGCGCTTCTTCAGCTCGCGCACCACCCGTGGCACCAGGCCGTCGGGGTTGAAGGCTTCTTCGCCGCCGTAGGTCTTCAGCGACTGGTCCACCACCGGGAACAGTGTCATCACCGGGATTTGCAGCTTCACGCATTCCTCGGCCACCGGCAGCAGCAGGTCCAAGCTCAGGCGCTCCACGCCGGGCATGGAGGCTACGGCCTCGCGGCGGTTCGTGCCTTCGTGCACGAACACCGGGTAGATCAGGTCGTGGGCGGTCAGGGTGTTTTCACGCACCAGGTTGCGGCTAAAGGCTGCGCGGCGCAGGCGGCGCGGCCGGCCTGCGGGGTAGGGGGCGTAGGGGGTGGAGGAGGTCATGGCCAAAATTGTGCCCCATTCGCTGTTTACCGCCGCCATATCCAGATAAGCCCTATTGAACCGCTGGTGCCGCTTTGTTAAATTGTTCCTGGGGCGGCTTGCCGTCCTCCCGCTTTACCTCCCTGAGCGGGGCCCAGCGGTCCATGACCCACGGGCTTAGCACCCCGGCCCCTGGCCGGGGTATTTTTTTGAGCGCATGAAACGCCCCTGGCCATGCGAGTGATACCTAAAGATCTACGAACGGTCATGGTTCACCGCCGTCAGACCCTGCAGCAGCATCAGTAAGCCGGTTTCCAGGTCGCGTTGGAAGTCGTAGCGCAGACCTGCAAGATCGGGGTGCTCCAAAACCTTCTGCGCTACTTCTGCGGGGTTGCTGAGCGGCCAGAGGCCGATGATCAGCGGCAGGGCCTGGTGTATGAATTGCTCGAACACGGGGACGGCGATGGTGGGCACGCAGGTGTGGAAACCCTGTGCTGCCTGCTGCTGCACTCCAAGCAGCTTGCGTTTGAATTCGACCATGCGTTCCAGCGACACGTTGTGTTCCAGGATGGACGGCAGGATGCTCGCCAGCCGACACAGTAACGGCCGCGCCGCGGCAGTGGCCGAAAAGGCCCGCGCGATGTCGTTGACCGTCGCGCCAGCCTGGGCGCCCAGGGCGGCGGCCAGATCGCCGTGCCATTGCATAAATTCCTCGACCAGTACGTCCATGAGAACAGCCTCGCTGCTCTCGAAATAGCGGTACACGTTCGATTTGGTCATCTGCGCCTGGCGCGCTAGTTCGTTGATACCCAGATCGCGGAGGTTGGGGCTCTGGTCCAGCATGGTTTTCGCCGTATTGAGCAGGTTGCGTCGCCGCTCTTCCTTTTGCTCGGCAGAACGGGCGCGCAAGTATGTGGGGGACAAAGTCATGGGAGGTTCAGTAAAAATTTTACAAAAGACTACTGGTCTGTTATATTTGAGACCGTCGGTCTTTTAATTATCCCAGATAGCGGGTAAACCGGCCAGGTTCCATCCGATTTCAATTGAGGTACACGATATGACTACTGCTAACACCACCACCGTCCCATGGGTTCTTATCACTGGCGCGTCCAGTGGTTTTGGCGAGGAGTTCGCCCGGCAGTACGCGGCCAAGGGACATGCGCTGATCCTGGTGGCACGCCGGCTTGAGCGGTTGCGGGCGTTGGCCGAATCGCTGCACAAAAAATACGGCACCCAGGTCATCGTGGAGCAGGTCGACTTGTCCGACCTGGACGCAATCCGGCAGTTGCACGCCCGCTTGCGCGACCGCGGCGTCGAGGTGGACATCCTCATCAACAACGCCGGGCATGGATTGCAGGGGGCCTTTCTGGATGCGCCGCTGGACGATGCCCAGGCCATGGTGCAGCTGGACATCGCCAGCCTGACCGCCATGACGCAGATATTCGGCCAGGACATGCGCCGACGCGGCCGGGGCAAGATCCTGTTGGTGGCCAGCATGTTGGCTCACTTTGGTGTGCAGAACATGGCGGTCTACGGTGCAGCCAAGGCCTATGTGTTGCGCCTGGGCGATGCCTTGCACCGGGAGTTCAAACCCGACGGCGTGACCGTAACCTCCTTGTGCCCGGGTCTGTCGGACACCGGGTTTGTCCAGGCGGCGCAACAAAAGATCACGTTTGCACTCAAGCATCTGATGATGAAGCCCGAACCCGTGGTACGTGCCGGAATCCGCGCATTGCATGCAGGTCGCATGAGTGTGGTGCCCGGCTGGGCCAACAAGGCGACGGTGTTCATGGTCTGGTCCACGCCGCGCTGGGTGCACCTGCCCATCCTTGCTTTTGTGATGAACTAAGGGCCCTGGGCAGAACCCCGTCGAGGGGTATGCTCTGGGCATGCTCTGGATCAAAGCCTTACACATCGTTTTCATTGCCAGCTGGTTCGCCGGCCTGTTCTACCTGCCACGCATCTTCGTCAACCTGGCGATGGTGCCGCCGGACTCGCTGGCCGAGCGCGAGCGTCTGCTGCTGATGGCGGGCAAGCTGTTGCGCTTCACCACCTTGCTGGCGGTGCCTGCGGTGTTGTTCGGCGCCTGGCTGTGGCTGGGCTATGGCATTGGCTGGGGGCCGGGCAATGGCTGGATGCATGCCAAGTTGACCCTGGTGCTGCTGGTCATCGGCTACCACCACGGATGCGGCGTGCTGTTGCGCAAGATGCGGGCCGGTGCCCCTATGCGTAGCCACACCTGGTACCGCTGGTTTAACGAGCTGCCGGTGCTGTTGTTGCTGGCCATCGTGATTCTGGTGGTGGTGAAACCCTTTTAACCTGGAGGGTCTGTCCTGGGATGCACAAGACCTCGGCTTGGCCGCTAGCTTGGTTGTATGTTGGCTTGGTGGTGTATGCCAGCCTGTACCCCTTTGACGGCTGGCGCGACCAGGGCATCACGCCCTGGTTCTTTGTGACTGCACCGCTGCCCAAATACTGGACCGGGTTTGACGTGGCCATCAACGTCACTGGCTACGCCCCATTGGGTTTTTTGTGGGCGTTGAGCGGCCTGCGTTCGGGCCGTACCCGGGTGCCGGTGTTGGCGGCCACGTTGGCGGCCTGTTTGTTGTCCCTGGTGATGGAGACGCTGCAAAGTTATCTGCCTATGCGTGTGCCGTCGAATGTGGACTGGGCCCTGAACAGCGCCGGCGCGTTGCTGGGGGCTGTAGTGGCGACCCTGTTGGAGCGGCTGGGGGCGATTGACCGCTGGAGCCGCTTCCGCGATCGCTGGTTTGTCAGCGATGCGCGCAATGTACTGGTGCTGCTGGCGCTCTGGCCGGTGGCCCTGCTATTCCCTGCCGCCGTGCCTTTGGGGCTGGGCCAGGTGCTGGAGCGAGTCGAGGCCGGCTTGGCCGAGATGCTGGTGGACACGCCTTTTCTGGACTGGCTGCCGGTGCGTGATGTCGAGCTGCAGCCCCTGGTGCCGGGGGCCGAGCTGCTGTGCGTGCTGTTGGGCGCGTTGATTCCGTGCTTGCTGGGCTATTGCGTGCTGCGCCAGGTACGCCAGCGCCTGGTGTTTGCGCCGTTGATTCTGCTACTGGGCCTGGCGGCGGCGGCGGTGTCAGCCGGTCTGAGCTATGGCCCCATCCATGCGCTGCAGTGGCTGACCCAGCCGGTGCGCGTGGGTCTGTGGGCCGGCTTGGCGGCGTCCGTGGCCCTGGTCTGGGTGCCGCGCCGGGCCTGTGCGGCGCTGTTGCTGCTGGCCCTGGCGGTACACCTGGGTGTGCTGAACCAGGCGCCGGCCAGCGCCTACTTTGCCCAAACTTTGCAAACCTGGGAGCAGGGCAAGTTCATCCGTTTCAATGGTCTGGTGCAGTGGCTGGGCTGGCTGTGGCCCTATGCGGCGCTGGCCGTGGTGGTGGGCCGCATCGCCCGGCCTGCGGCGGAAAACTAAAATACCGCCATGACTGACACCACCAATCCCGATACACCCGTTGGGTCGTACTACGGGCGCCACATCTTCTTCTGCCTGAACGACCGCACCAATGGCGAAGACAGCTGCGCCCACCACAATGCCCAGGCCGGTTTCGACCGCTGCAAGGCGCTGGTCAAGAAGGCGGGCCTGTCCGGCCCCGGCCAGGTGCGCGTGAACAAGGCCGGTTGCCTGGACCGCTGCGCCGCCGGTCCGGTTGCCGTGGTCTACCCCGAGGCGGTCTGGTACAGCTTCGTGGACGAGAGCGATATCGACGAGATCGTCGAGTCGCACCTCAAGAACGGCAAGGTGGTGGAGCGTTTGGTGACGCCAGCCCGCCTGGGGCGTTGATTTAAGCTTTTTAGGCCTCTGGCGCAGGCATTACCTGCGCTGGCAGCTATCAATTTGGTAGTAATTCCGTGAATGCATCGACCCAGCGTTTGAGCCTGAGCGGCGCCGCCGGCGCCATAGAAGCCGCGCAGGACGCGCCCGCAGGCGTGTCGCGCGGCATTGCCGTCATCGCCCACCCGCACCCGCTGTTTGGCGGCACCATGGACAACAAAGTGGTGCAAACCATTGCGCGGGCGTTCGTGCAGTCCGGCTGGACAGCTGTGCGTTTCAACTTCCGCGGTGTCGGTGCCAGTGCCGGTACGCACGACGAAGGCCGTGGCGAGATGGAAGACCTGTTGGCCGTGGTGGCGCAGACGGCGCCGGCCGGCCAGCCGCTGGCCCTGGCGGGGTTTTCATTCGGCGCCTTCGTCACCACCCACGCGGTGCAGGCGCTGTGGGACAGCCGCCCGGTCGAAAAGCTGGTGCTGGTCGGCACCTCCACCGCGCGGGCACCCGCAGCCACCTTGCCGCCCGCCGTGCATGAGCGCACCCTGGTCGTCCATGGTGAGCAGGATGACACCGTCGCCCTGGCTTCCGTCATGGACTGGGCGCGGCCGCAGATACTTCCTGTGACGGTTGTGCCCGCGGGCGGGCATTTTTTTCACGGACAATTGCCGCTGTTGAAAAATCTAGTGCTGCGCCATCTAAAGGCATGAAACTTTGCGGCCCTGCCAGGGGTCGCACCGGGGGTTTCCCCTGACCCGGGTGGCTGCGGCGCCGCCCGTCCTGTTGATCTCTCACTCTCTCATTCCCATCCATGAAATACTTCTTGCAGGCTGTTGCTGCACCCTTGTTGGCCTCTGTTTCCCTGCTCGCTGCAGCCCAACCGGTGGCGGGCCCCGAAATCGCTGCCAAGGCCTATATGGTGCTGGACGTCACCGCTAACCAGGTCTTGCTGGAAAAAGACATCGACATGCCGGTCGAACAGGCCTCTTTGACCAAGCTGATGACCGCCTACCTGGTGTTCGACGCACTGCGCACCAAGAAGCTCAGCCTGACGCAAACCCTGCCGGTCAGCCTCAAGGCCTGGAAGATGCCCGGCTCGCGCATGTTCATCGACCCCAAGATGCAGGTGCCGGTGGAAGACCTGATCAAGGGCATGATCGTCCAGTCCGGTAACGATGCCACCATGGCCCTGGCCGAAGGCGTGGGCGGCACGGAAGAGCATTTTGTGGAAATGATGAATGCCCAGGCCAAGGCCCTGGGCATGAAAGCCACCAGCTACCGCAACCCCGAGGGCCTGACCGAGGCTGGTCACATCACCACCGCGCGCGACTTGAGCATCCTGGCGACCCGCCTGATGCGCGACTTCCCTGAGTACGCGCATTACGACGGAATGAAGAAGTACCACTACCCCGGTACGCCCGTCAGCAATGAAAACAACCGCAACGGCCTGCTGTTCCGTGACCCGACCGTGGACGGCCTGAAGACCGGCCACACCGATGCCGCCGGCTACTGCCTGATTGCCACTGCCAAGCGCGACTTCCCGAACCTTGGTAGCCGCCGCATCTTGACCATCGTCCTGGGTACTGCCAGCGAAAACGCCCGCCTGAACGAATCGCAAAAGCTGCTGAACTGGGGCTACACCGCCTACGAAGGCGTCAAATTGTTTGACGCCAACCAGGCCGTGGTCACGCCGAATGTCTGGAAGGGCAAGGATGCCACCGTCAAGCTGGGCCGTCCCGAAGCCGTGGTGGTGGCCGTGCCCGCCGGCAGCGCCGCCAAGGTGAAAACCGAAATCCAGCGCCCCGATCCCCTGGTGGCGCCTTTCATCAAGGGCCAGGCCGTGGGCTCCTTGAAGGTGGTTTTGGGCGACCAAACCCTGCAAACCGTGCCTTTGCTGGCTTTGGACGGTGTGGAGCAGGCCGGTATTCTGGGACGGGCCTGGGATTCTATTCGTTTGTGGATCAAGTAATTCTCATAAGTGAGTGCATGCAAACTTGTTAAAACAACAGCAGGTTTGCGCTCGCTGATTCAAAAAGCTATACTCGAAGGCTTTTCGGAACTTTCCGAAGGGATTCACGTTTTCTGTTAGTTTTAAACGTTTAGGGACGTTTTCTTTGTCAAGGAGGCTTTAGTGCCAACCATTAACCAGCTAGTACGTCAGGGACGCGAGGTCGAAACGATCAAGTCCAAGAGCCCTGCGATGCAAAATTCTCCGCAGCGCCGTGGCGTTTGCACCCGCGTCTACACCACGACGCCTAAAAAGCCTAACTCCGCTCTGCGTAAGGTTGCCAAAGTGCGCCTGACCAACGGTTTTGAGGTCATCTCCTACATCGGCGGCGAAGGCCACAACCTGCAAGAGCACAGCGTTGTGCTGGTGCGCGGCGGCCGTGTGAAGGATTTGCCCGGTGTGCGTTACCACATCGTGCGCGGTTCGCTCGATTTGCAAGGCGTGAAAGACCGCAAGCAATCGCGTTCCAAGTACGGCGCGAAGAAGCCAAAGGCTAAGTAAGTCCTGGTTTTTCAGAAGTAAAAGGTGTTGTTTCCCGCGTGGCGCGGTGATGCAACGTAGTGACCCGTGTTTTGGGTCGAGTAAGTGAAAACCAAGATGGTTTTTGCGGTGTCTACCAAGATGCCAACTGAAGCAATTAAGAGGTGAAAAATGCCACGTCGTCGCGAAGTCCCTAAACGTGAAATCCTGCCGGATCCCAAGTACGGCAATGTTGAGCTGTCCAAATTCATGAACGTGATCATGGAAGGCGGCAAGAAGGCAATCGCTGAGCGCATTATTTATGGCGCTCTCGATTTCATTGAAAAGAAGAACCCAGGCAAAGACCCATTGGAAGCCTTCACCTTGGCGATCAACAACGTCAAGCCCATGGTCGAAGTGAAGTCCCGCCGCGTTGGTGGTGCCAACTACCAAGTGCCAGTCGAAGTGCGCCCTGTCCGTCGTTTGGCTCTGTCCATGCGCTGGTTGAAGGAAGCCGCTCGCAAGCGTGGTGAAAAGTCCATGTCCCTGCGTTTGGCCAACGAACTGATGGAAGCTACCGAAGGTCGTGGCGGTGCCATGAAGAAGCGTGACGAAGTCCACCGTATGGCTGAAGCCAACAAGGCCTTCTCGCACTTCCGTTTCTAAGCAACCCTCCCATCTCAAGCTTACAAGCCCGCACCACCCTTCGGCGGATGGCGGGCTTGTGGCTTTAACGAAAGAGAACTATGGCTCGCCATACCCCCATTGAGCGCTATCGCAATATTGGTATCTCCGCGCACATCGATGCCGGCAAGACCACCACCACCGAGCGCATTCTGTTTTACACCGGCGTGAACCACAAGATTGGTGAAGTGCACGACGGCGCGGCCACCATGGACTGGATGGAGCAAGAGCAAGAGCGTGGCATCACGATTACCTCGGCGGCCACCACCTGCTTCTGGAAGGGTATGGACACGTCCCTGCCTGAACACCGCATCAACATCATTGACACCCCCGGCCACGTGGACTTCACGATTGAAGTCGAGCGCTCGATGCGCGTGCTGGACGGTGCTTGCATGGTGTACTGCGCTGTGGGCGGCGTGCAGCCCCAGTCCGAAACCGTTTGGCGCCAAGCTAACAAGTACAAAGTGCCACGTCTGGCCTTTGTGAACAAGATGGACCGTACCGGTGCCAACTTCTTCAAGGTTGTGGACCAGATGAAGCTGCGCCTGAAGGCCAGCCCTGTGCCCATGGTGATCCCAATCGGCGCCGAAGAAAACTTCACCGGTGTGGTCGACCTGATCAAGATGAAAGCCATCATCTGGGATGAAGCTTCTCAGGGCATGAAGTTCGAATACCAGGAAATTCCGGCAGAGTTGCTGGCTCAAGCCAAGGAATGGCGCGAGAAGATGGTCGAAGCGGCTGCTGAAGCATCCGAAGAATTCATGAACAAGTACCTCGAAGAAGGTGACTTGACCGAAGATGAAATCAAGCTGGGCATCCGCACGCGTACCATCGCCAGCGAAATCCAGCCCATGTACTGCGGTACCGCCTTCAAGAACAAGGGCGTGCAGCGTATGTTGGACGCCGTGATCGAATTCATGCCTTCGCCAGTGGACATTCCACCTGTGAGCGGCCTGGACGAAGACGACGCTCCCGTCGTGCGTCAAGCCGACGACAGCGAAAAGTTCTCCGCCTTGGCATTCAAGCTGATGACCGATCCGTTTGTGGGCCAGTTGACCTTTGTGCGCGTCTATTCTGGCGTGCTGCAAAAGGGCGACAGCGTCTTCAACCCGATCCGTGGCAAGAAAGAGCGTATCGGTCGTATCGTGCAAATGCACGCCAACAACCGTGAAGAAGTCAGCGAAATCCGCGCCGGCGACATCGCTGCTTGCGTGGGCTTGAAGGACGTGACAACCGGTGAAACCCTGTGCGATCCAACCGCCGTGGTAACCCTGGAGCGCATGGTGTTCCCTGAGCCTGTGATTACCCAGGCTGTGGAACCCAAGACCAAGGCCGACCAGGAAAAAATGGGTATTGCCTTGCAACGTCTGGCCCAGGAAGATCCTTCGTTTCGCGTGAAGACCGACGAAGAGTCCGGCCAAACGCTGATCGCTGGTATGGGCGAGTTGCATCTGGAAATTATTGTCGACCGCATGAAGCGTGAATTCGGCGTGGAAGCCAACGTCGGCAAGCCCCAAGTGGCTTACCGCGAAACCATCCGCAAGACGATCGAAGATGCCGAAGGCAAGTTCGTGCGTCAGTCCGGTGGTAAGGGCCAATACGGTCACGTGGTGTTGAAGATTGAACCCAACGAAGCCGGCAAGGGCATTGAGTTCGTCGACGCGATCAAGGGCGGTGTGGTTCCTCGCGAATACATTCCTGCGGTTGAAAAGGGTATCCACGAAGCCGTTACGCAAGGCGTGTTGGCTGGCTATCCTGTGGTGGACGTCAAGGTCACGCTGCACTTCGGTTCGTACCACGATGTGGACTCGAACGAACTGGCGTTCAAGATGGCTGCTATCTTCGGTTTCAAGGAAGGTTGCCGCAAGGCCGGCCCCGTGATTCTGGAGCCCATGATGGCTGTGGAAGTGGAAACCCCTGAAGATTACGCCGGTAGCGTGATGGGCGACTTGTCCAGCCGCCGCGGTATGGTCCAAGGTATGGACGACATGGTTGGTGGGGGCAAAGCCATCAAGGCTGAAGTTCCGCTGTCCGAAATGTTTGGCTACTCCACCACGCTGCGTTCGATGTCGCAAGGCCGCGCCACGTACACGATGGAGTTCAAGCACTACAGCGAAGCTCCGCGCAACGTGTCCGAAGCCATCATGGCTTCCCGCGCCAAGTAAGTTGAAGTTAGGCCCGTCGCGTCAAGCGGTCGGGCCTTGAATCCCCTGTCTGCGACAGTGTGCCGCCTTGTTCCCGTGCGAGGCGATCCAGCAACATTGTGCAGACGTTAAACCTCACACGGGAAAAGCTCTTTCTGGAGAATTGAAAAATGGGAAAAGAAAAGTTCACGCGCACCAAGCCCCACGTCAACGTGGGCACGATCGGTCACGTTGACCACGGCA